>NZ_JAIUGW010000069.1:0-1523 GCF_020164795.1 Mesorhizobium sp. ES1-3 | reverse complement strand
GGCCGAATGGGAAGCGCGTCCCCTGCGGGAAAAAATTTCGGACTGGCTGGCCAGCAGGCTGCGCTCCCAACTTTGAGCCCTGGCTGTCATTGCGTGCAATCTGCGCGAAAACTTCCTCGATACCCACTTGTAAACGGGTTACAAAGAAATTTCCTACCACAGAGACCAGCAGTGACTTTGGACAAAGACGACGTGTGTCTAGCGATCGGCACCGACGTACTGGTGCGCAGACGCCTGCTTCAAAGCGTCAATGTGAACCTGACGGTTCATGCGGTTTCGCTCGACGCTTAGAAGCTCTTCCTCACAGGTAAGGCCGTTCATGAAAAGCTTTAGGACGTGGGATGCGAGTGTCCGTGCCTGCGGGCTGCTGGGCGGGATTCCCCGCTCTTCGCAGGAGGTTCGGCAGACGCGGGCAAGCATCTCCACTTCGTCGGGCATGACGACTTGGCCAGGAAACAACATGGCTCCCTTTTCTCCCTCAAATGTGCCTTGGATGCTGGACCATGACTCTGCGCGCATCTGGAGTCATTAAGGAATGATAAAGCGGGCGAAGTTGGTCTGAATTGGTACCGTCTTTTTGCGGAACGTTCGCGGACCACCTCGAATGTTCGGAAGGCGGCGATCGTTCCTCGCGAGCGGGTTCTTTTCCTAGCCTGAAATCCGGAACATCAAAGGTCACCCGGCACTGGGGCGACTGACATCTGATCCTCTGGCAGAAACGTCACCTTGCCTGCGGGCACGATCGAGGAGAAGGTCAGACTGAAAAGCAGCACGTTTGCAGCGTCGGTTACATGCATCATCCACGTGTGACCACCTCCAACTAGCTCGCCGCCCAAGTCAGCCAGCATGGTGCCCATTGCTCTAACCGCCTCAGTTCGCGCGGTATGCAAGTCGGGCAATTCCGTCCCCTCTACATCCGGAACCAGGGCGCCATCATCGACGTGAAAGTGATAGCTAGGCATTGAAGATCCTCCTGATTGGAGGCCCAAACTTCGCATTCCCCTTGATGTTCCGCCGCTGCAGCGGCCTGCAGCGGCCCAGGGCTGCGAATCCAGGTTAACGGGGAAGTTGACCGAGGATTGAGGCGAGGTAGTCGGGGCTCCATCCGGCCTTTTTGCGCCTCAGTTTGATCGACTGCCTGTCGTTGATTGCCCGGACGAGGTTGAGGGCAAAATGGCGGACGATGGCCATGTTGTGGGCGCCATGGCCCTTTCTGAGCCGCGACTGGTCGTCCTTGAAGACGACATCAAGGGTCCAGTGCAGGGCATTCTCGATCCGCCAGTGGCCGCGCACGGCGTGGGCGGCCCGTTCGGCGGTGAGGTCGGCGGAGGCGATGAAGTAGCGGGTATCGAAGCGGCTCCTGTCCTTATGGCAATCCGGCGACCGGAATTGCGGCGGCGCTGCGGCAAATGCGGCAGCACCAGCCGAATCTGGAGCGACGTTCGCTGATCGCCACTCATTTGCAGACGCCGAAGATTGCCGGCATCCTGACAACCCTTCGTCGTTAGGTTCCGGCGCGACCT
>NZ_JAIUGW010000068.1:0-1524 GCF_020164795.1 Mesorhizobium sp. ES1-3 | reverse complement strand
CTAGCAGGCTGTTGAAGAAGGATCACGTTTGGCCTTGAGGATAGCCTCGTCACCGTTGTGGTAGGCGAATGTGATGTCGATCGAGCCGTCGTCGAGCAATTCTGCGGAGCCGTCGCCGGTGACTTCGTCCATCTCATCGAAGCCGGCCCATGTGAAGAAGACCATTGAGGACCCGTAGCCGAGATCGAGGCCGGCTTGCAGGGCGCCAAAGGCGATCTCACCGTGGTTGTCAGCCCCAATGGTGATCGTGGCGGGCCCGCCGAGGTCGAGATAGCTGCGATCCCACAGGTCAGCTTCGATGATCCGCCAGCGGCCGATCAGTTGACAGCCGGCAGGTGCGATCATGTCGGCACCGCCAGCAGCCTCGGCAACCGCACCAGATTGTAGGCGGCGGCAGCAAAGGTGAAGCCCCATCCGACGCGGTCCCGGCCGCGGAACTTGGTTTGGCGCTGTCCGGCGACCATCTTGATCCAGCCGAACGCCTCTTCAATGCGCTTGCGAATACGCTGACTGACAGCATAGCCGCCATGCCGGGTGGTGCGCCCGTCGATCGCCGAACTACGGCCGCTGGTGTTCTGCGCCACATGCGGCGTCACCTTCATCGAACGCAGTTCGTTGACGAAGTCCTCCGCATCGTAGGCCTTGTCGGCACCGAGCGTGATCGCCTGCGGTCGATCGGCGCGAGGCTCGACCATGTGCAGCGCGGCCACCCGCTCGGCATGCCCGTCGGCCAAGGTCAGGCAGGCGTCAACCAACAGACCATGGCGATTCTCCATCAGACCATGCCCCATGAAGCACAGCTTCGCCTCCTTGCCCCGCCCTTTGCGGTAGAGCCTTGCGTCGGGGTCGGTGGTCGAGGCGTGCGTCTCGTTCGATCGCCGCTCGCCGTGGAAGTCTGCTTCCGCATTGCGTCCTCCGCCTTGAGCCGGCGGCTCGCCATGACCACCGCTTGGGCCGTCCTTCGGCTTGATGCTCTTCATCGACGCCCAGGCCTCGATCAGCGTGCCGTCGACCGAGAAGTGATCCGTAGACAGAAGCTTCTTCACCTTGGGTTGTGCCAGCACCGCCGCCAGGAACTTTGCAGCGATGTCGCCCTCCAGCAGCCGGTCACGGTTCTTGGAGAACACCGAATGATCCCAGGCTGCGTCGTCCACGCCGATGCCCACAAACCAGCGGAACAGGAGGTCGTATTCCAGCCGCTCCATCAACAGCCGCTCCGAGCGGATCGAATAGAACGCCTGCAACAGCATTGCCCGCAGCAGCTTCTCCGGCGGGATCGAAGGTCGCCCGATCGGCGAATACAGCGCCGCAAACTCCCGCTCCAACGCCGAAAGCGCGTCATTCACAATCGCCCGTATACGGCGCAACGGATGATCGCGCCGAACCCGCGCCTCAAGATCCACGTAGCTGAACAGTTCGCCCGTCTGTCCGTCACCGCCCCGCACGATTCACTCCCACATCTTCGTGGTCAGAGTGAATCACGAACCAGGAGCTGTCGCGAGCCCTTTTTCAACAGCCTGCTAG
>NZ_JAIUGW010000067.1:0-1550 GCF_020164795.1 Mesorhizobium sp. ES1-3 | reverse complement strand
GTCGTCCGTGAACAATGAAGTGGGTCAGGCTGCGCTGGATCTGGGGCGGCTTTGGAGTGCTGTGATGAGAAGCCGCAAAAGCAGCCTGAACCATTTGATCAGGAGCGAGAAGTTGTAGCCGGCGGCGGCGAGGATGGCGTTGATGGCGTCGCCCTGTTCGCCGGCGAGGTAGTTGCGGCCCATGCGGTGCTCGGCCTTGATGTGGCCGATGACGGGTTCGACTGCCGATCGCCTGCGCATCTGACGCTTGATGGCAGGTGTGACGCGGCGCTTCTGGCCGGCGGTGAAGACCCTGAGCTTGTGGCTTTCAGGTGCGTTGTGGCCGCGATATCCGGCGTCGGCGAGGATGCGGCCGATTTCGTTGCCGATGGTCTTTTCCATGTCGGGGATAACGGTCGCGAGCGTATGGCCGTCATAGGGATTGCCGGGCAGTGCCTTGGCGTGCAGGGCGAACTGGCCGCCCTTCGAGCGTTCGAGCGTCGTGGCGATCGAGACCTTGACGCCGAACTCGTAAGGGGCATGCGCCTTGCCCTTGCCGATGCACTCGACCTCATGGGCGTGCAGGCTGTAGATTTTGCGGCCGCGCTGGCGCTGACGTTGCTCCAGAACCGCCGAGGCCTGGTAGAGCGGCCACTTGAAGCTCGCCTCGAGGTCCGCTTGGCCGGCGATCCGGCGGGAGATGTCGCGAATGGTGCGGCCGAGATAGGTCTTGAGCTTGCGCAGCGCCTTGTTGGCCCGCTTGAACTGCTTGGCGTGGGCGTAGCGCTGGTGCTTGATCAGCGCCAGCTTGCCGACCCGCACGTAGGTCTGGCGCAAATCGAGCCCCGCCTTCTTGGCCAGCCGCACCAGCCGCTCGCGCGCCCGATTGACGAGCTTGGCGTCGGTGGGGAACATCACGTTCTTCGGCTGCACGGTCGTGTCGACGATCACCCGGCGCGTATCGGCCGGCTTCATCGCTCCGCTCTTGACCGCCACCGCCAGGCTTTCTTGCAGGAGCGCCGTGATCCGCTCCTCGCCCATGCGCTGGCGCCAGCGCGTCATCGATGAGCGCTCGAAGGAGAGCTCGTGGCGGAAGAACTCTTCACCGCACAGATACTGGAAGTAGGGGTTCTCCACCCAGCGGGCGCACAGCTCCTCGTCCGACAAGTCGAAAGTGTGCTTCAGGATCGCAAGGCCCGCCATCAGTCGCGTCGGCAAGGGCGGCATGCCAGGACCGTCCGAATAGACCGCGCCGAAACGCTCCTCCAGCACCGGCCAGTCGATCGCCTGCGCCAGCCGCACCAACTCGTGCTTCATGTTGATGATCTGATCGAGCCTGGAGCGGAACAGGTCCTGCTCTCCCGTCTCGCGCTTCTCGCGTGGCCTGGACATTCGCCGTCCCCTCGATTCGCCCGCCAAAACGAGTGAATCACGCATCGGCGCACAAGGGAATCGTCAAATCGAATTGCAAGAAAACGGCCACCAGACACCGCAAATGTTGCAACGCTATTCCCGCATTCCTCACCGATTAGGAAACCAGATCAAAGCCTTGCGGATAGTTCACCGGCGAC
>NZ_JAIUGW010000066.1:0-1628 GCF_020164795.1 Mesorhizobium sp. ES1-3 | reverse complement strand
CCTTTTATCTTGCCATCTTAATCGGTTGTGCTTCCGGTGAGCTTTTCGACATCGTCGTTCCTCTCTTTTGGTGCGATAATATACGAATTTATTCTCTATGATACGATACCGCGTCCTAGCGTCGAGTTCCGATGCGCCGTGCAATCTTCCGCGCTCTGCGACGGGGTTAATCGGCTGCACGAAAGCAGCGCTCGAACCGTCGTGGCGCACTTTTCCATCGGACTGACGGAGCATCGTCACAGGCAATCGAGCGCGGTCCGGCCGTCTGTCGATCGGCGCGGCCGCAGGCAAGATAACGTGCGTTCCGTCGTTCCTGGTCTGCATCGGTCCTCATCCGCCGGGGCGGATCCCTTGTGTCAGATGACGCCCGTCACCGTGTGGCCGCCATGCGTTTCAACTTCCGTCCCGCCCCTCATCGATGCGCTCCGAGCAGGCGCCGGTCCTTGATGTGGGCGCGTTGCGCGGCCTCGGTGTCAGTCGCGGTCGCATCGCCGACATAGAACGTGCCGTCGCTCCACATGGCATGCATGATCACCGCAAGCTTGCGCGCCACGGCCACACAGGCCTTGCGGTGGCAGGACCGTTTGGCGATCGCCTGGCCCCAGCTCTTGACCTTGTCCCTGCCCTTGAAGCGCGTCATCAACCCCGACGCCGCCTCGTAGAGCGACCGGCGCACGTCCGCGTCGCCGGCCTTCGAGATGCGGCCCTGGACGTCGATCGAGGTGCCCGACTGCCAGCGTCGCGAGGTCAGCCCGAAGTAGGCGGCGACATCACGCGAGCGGCGGAAGCGTGACGGATCGTCGATCGCCGTCATGAACGAAAGTGCTGTCACCGGGCCGACGCCAGGGATCGCCATGAAGCGCCGGCACAGCTCGCTGCGCGCCACCATCTTGACGACGAGATCGTGCAGCCGGCAGTACTGTCGCCACAGCGCTGCGCGCGCCGACAGCATGGCGTCCATCAGCTCGGACGACAGCGGATCGTCCGCCATCGCGGTGCGCACCGCCTGCTCGAAAGCCCCTCGCCCGACCTTGCCCAGTCGGATGCCGAATGCCTTCAGCGAATGGCGGACGGCGTTTTCCAAGTCGAGGAACTTGGCCTTCAGATTGCGCCGGTGGGTCAGCAGAAGCCGCGTCCGGTAGCAGCTTTCCGACTTGATGTAGGCCTGTCGGAACCAGCCCGTGCGCATGATATGGGCGATCCCCAGAGCATCGGCCTTGTCGGTCTTGTTGCGCTGCGCCGACAGCGCCGCGCGCACATGCAGCGTTTCAAGGCAGATGGCCGGCAGGCCGAGTTTCTTGAGCTCGGGATGCAGCCAGGGCGACAGCGACCCCGCCTCGTGGCCGACGCGGCGCAGGCGCGGCAGAAACGGCTTCAGCACCGCAAACAGTGCATCGGGATCCGTCACCGCCGTCGCTTCAAGATGCACGACGCCCTGATCGTCGACGACACACACCGCCGTCTCGTCCATCGCTACGTCCAATCCACAAAAGAATTCCATGGTTCGCCTCCTGCGTTGCTTCACAGGCGCAGATTTTGCCGCCGAGTCGCCGACGGTCGCCAGTTGAGCTGCGGCCGACGCACCGCTTTTCCTCTCGGCCAAGTGCCCGCCCCGATTACGGGCGGCA
>NZ_JAIUGW010000065.1:0-1710 GCF_020164795.1 Mesorhizobium sp. ES1-3 | reverse complement strand
CTCAAAGTTGGGAGCGCAGCCTGCTGGCCAGCCAGTCCGAAATTTTTTCCCGCAGGGGACGCGCTTCCCATTCGGCCAGGGTGATCTGCCGGGAGCGCCCAATATCCTGGTCGAACAAGTCGATCTGCGTTCTTGCAAAATCCCTGCCGTAGACGTTCAGACTGGCTTCGTCGTTCAGCCGCAAGGAGCGTTCGTCCAGATTGGTGGAACCAAAGCTCGCCCAGACGTCGTCAACAATCAGCAGCTTTGGATGATACATGGTGGGCTGAAACTCGTAGATCCGCACACCCGCCCTAAGCAAGTCGCCCCAGAAATAGCGCGAGCCTTTTCGAACCAGAGGCACGTCGGTCAGCGCATTGGGAACAATCACATCGACCGACACGCCTCGCGTCCTCGCGTCCAGGATCTGCTGGAGGGCGATATCGTCGGGCACGAAATACGCCATTCCGATTCGCAGGTGATCCTTGGCGGCGGCTATCGCCGCCAGCATCATCAGTTCCATGTTCTCCGAGCCATTTGGCTGCGAAGAGATTATCAGCTGGGCGCCAAGCGACCCGGCAGGCTCGGGCGGAGGGTAGAACTTCTCACCTTGCAATGTCTCACCGGTTGTTTCCAACCAATTTTCGGCAAACGCTGCCTGGAAAGCAGGTACGGCAGTCCCTTCGACCCGATAGTGCGTGTCGCGCCATTCATCCGGGTTGCGGGCGTTTCCGCGCCAATTATCCGCGATGCCGACACCACCCGTAAAGGCCACTTGTCCGTCGACAATGAGCAGTTTGCGATGGGTGCGGTTATTCAGACGGTCCAATGTGTACCAATGGATCGGCCGGTAGCGCTGGAACGTCACGCCGGCTCTTGTCATGATGTGGATCAGGTCTTCATCGAAAGGCAGGCTGCCGACCCAGTCGACGAGCACCCGGACCTCGACACCTTCCTGCGCCTTGGCCGCGAATGCCAATGCGAACTCATAGCCAACGGCCCCAGACCAATAGATATAAGTCTCAAAATTGATGGTGGACCGAGCCGCGCCGATCGCTTGGAGCATCGAAGGAAAAATCTCGTCACCGTTCACAAGGGTTTGCACCGCGTTCGCGTCGGACATCTGTCCCAGCGAGTAACTGCTCATCGACCTGGCGAACTGGGGATCCGATGCATCGAAACGATGCGGGACGATCGTCCGCAAAACGCGTGGCTCAGGGGTCAGGTTTATGGCCGCCAATGTGACCAAGCCGGCGAGGGCCGCAACGGCCACATAGCTCAGTCCCCTGAGCAGCGGGCTGAACTTCCGATCCAGCCAGATCTGCTTCGCACCTGTCAGCAACGCCACGAAACCGACAGCGCGCATGTCAGTCGCCCTGCTGCTTGCGACTGCGATGTTTCTCGATTTCCTCCGGCTCTTCATCATCAATGCGGGTGATGGTCGAAGCCGAACTGTTTGATCTCAACATTTCGTCCAACTTGGCATGAATGGCCTGGGTGTCGCGATGCTCCGCCCGCTGAATGAACAGCGTCATGGCCCAAGTGAGGAGCGTGGCCGCTCCATGCCAGTTCAGGCTTTGCCGATCGAAAACTATCCAGACGATCGCATATGCCAGCAACACCAGGAATGCTGCTGGCCGAGAGGTCCACGTGCCGATCGAGGTGAGTACGCCGGTAATCGGGTGATTTGCCATGAGCAGGAACTTTCGATGGTAACGCAGGTTCCCGCGC
>NZ_JAIUGW010000064.1:0-1988 GCF_020164795.1 Mesorhizobium sp. ES1-3 | reverse complement strand
GGAGCCACAGGTGATACTGGCGCTACGGGTTCGACCGGAGCCACAGGTGATACTGGCGCTACGGGTTCGACCGGAGCAACCGGCGACACTGGTGCCACGGGCTCAACTGGAGCAACCGGGGCCACAGGTGCGACCGGCGATACGGGTGCGACCGGGGCTACAGGATCTACTGGTGCAACTGGCGACACGGGTGCAACTGGCTCGACCGGAGCAACCGGTGCCACCGGCGATACGGGTGCCACGGGTTCGACTGGTGCGACCGGCGACACTGGTGCCACAGGCTCGACTGGGGCAACGGGCGATACCGGAGCCACTGGCTCGACCGGTGATACGGGCGCCACAGGTTCGACTGGAGCCACAGGCGCGACCGGTGATACTGGCGCAACCGGCTCGACCGGAGCAACCGGCGATACCGGCGCCACAGGTTCGACTGGAGCCACAGGTGCGACCGGCGATACCGGAGCGACTGGCTCGACTGGAGCCACAGGTGCCACCGGCGCGACCGGTGATACTGGCGCTACGGGTTCGACTGGAGCAACCGGGGCCACAGGCGCAACCGGCGATACCGGTGCCACGGGCGCAACCGGCGATACCGGCGATACAGGTTCGACTGGTGCAACCGGAGCTACAGGTGCGACTGGCGATACCGGAGCAACCGGTGCCACAGGTGCGACCGGAGCCACGGGCGCAACCGGCGATACCGGCGCCACGGGCGCAACTGGCGATACGGGTGCCACAGGCTCGACCGGTGATACTGGCGCTACGGGTGCAACTGGCGCGACCGGAGCAACCGGCGACACTGGTGCCACGGGTTCAACCGGCGCTACAGGATCTACTGGTGCAACTGGCGACACTGGCGCTACTGGCTCGACCGGCGCCACCGGCGACACAGGTTCAACCGGAGCCACCGGTGCGACGGGAGCCACAGGCGCAACTGGCGATACAGGCGCCACGGGTTCGACCGGCGATACGGGTGCAACTGGCTCGACCGGAGCAACCGGGGCCACAGGCGCGACCGGCGATACAGGCGCCACAGGCTCAACTGGAGCAACTGGCGATACGGGTGCCACAGGCTCGACCGGTGCAACCGGAGCCACAGGTGCGACTGGCGATACCGGAGCGACCGGCGATACGGGCGCCACGGGTTCGACCGGTGCAACCGGAGCCACAGGTGCGACCGGCGATACAGGTGCGACGGGCTCGACTGGTGCCACTGGCTCGACCGGAGCTACAGGCGCAACCGGTGATACGGGTTCGACTGGTGCAACTGGCGATACCGGCACCACAGGCTCGACCGGAGCCACTGGAGCCACAGGCGCGACCGGCGATACGGGCGCCACGGGTTCGACCGGAGCAACCGGCGACACTGGTGCCACTGGCTCGACTGGAGCTACAGGCGCAACCGGTGATACGGGTTCGACTGGCGCGACCGGCGACACTGGTGCTACAGGCGCGACTGGCGATACGGGCGCCACAGGCTCAACTGGAGCAACTGGCGATACGGGTGCCACGGGCTCGACCGGTGCAACCGGCGACACTGGTGCGACCGGCGATACGGGCGCTACGGGTTCGCCTGGGGCCACGGGCGATACCGGAGCGACGGGCTCGACTGGAGCCACAGGTGCAACCGGCGCAACTGGCAACACCGGCGCAACAGGCTCTACCGGAGCCACAGGCGCGGCGGGAGCCACTGGCTCGACCGGTGCGACCGGCTCGACCGGCGGTACCGGAGCAACGGGCTCCACTGGTGCCACAGGCTCGACCGGCGCAACTGGACCGAAGGGCGATACCGGACCCAAGGGCGATACCGGGCCCAAGGGCGCAACCGGTTCGACCGGGGCGACCGGACCCAAGGGCGACACTGGGCCGAAGGGCGCAACCGGTTCGACCGGAGCGACCGGGCCGAAGGGCGCAACCGGTTCGACCGGAGCGACCGGGCCGAAGGGCGCAACCGGTTCGACCGGAGCGACCGGGCCGAAGGGCGCAAC
>NZ_JAIUGW010000063.1:0-2118 GCF_020164795.1 Mesorhizobium sp. ES1-3 | reverse complement strand
CCGGGCCGACACATCAGGCAAAGGAGTTTCTGGCCTATGAAAGCGAATGCCGCGGCGTGCTGAAGCCGCTGCTGGCGAGACTGCTCGACACGGCCGAAGCCGCCGGCTGGAAACGGCGGACCGCCGCCTCGGCGCTGATGTTCCTGGCCGCGCAGCAAGTGTCGGCAACGGCGGCCGCCAAGGGCTGAACTGGAGGCTGGGCTCAGTCCCGACGGGGGTCAGGACAAGAGCTGTTCAAAATCTTGCGCTAAGGGCGAACGGATCGTGAACTCTATGCTGCTCGACGGATTGGGGTCGGAAGTCTTAGCGATCGGAATCCTTCAGGCATTTGACGTTCCGCGTCCCAGGTGTAGATGCCGGTCAGGTTGATGTGCTCCCAACTCAACGGCGAGATGTGCTTCAGCAAAGGATCCGGAATCTCGCGACGGCAAGGCGGCAGAAAAGGGGCACGCTCAGGCCCAAAGCCAGTTGGGGAATTTGTATTGGCAAGGTGACGGTGTCGCGCCTGACAATCGGCTGGCATTCAGCTGGTGGTCGAAGGCCGCAGCGGCGGGTGTCGCTGAAGCTCAGTACAATGTTGCCGCTTCCTATGCTGCGGGACGGGGCGTTGCCAAAGACGACAACCAAGCGTTCGTATGGTTCAGCAAGGCGGCGAGCCAAGGCTATGCTCCTGCTCAGTATGAGCTAGGTGTGATGTATTCAATGGGCATTGCCGTGGCTGTGGATGAAGTCAAAGCGGCTGCCTGGCAAGCAAAGCAGCCGAGCAAGGATACGCGATTGCACAAACGGTGTTGGGCGCTAGGTACGCGCAAGGCGCCGGGGTGGCTCAAAGTGGCCCGATGCGATCATCTGGTGGCTCAAAGCCGCAAATCAGGGAAATGTCGATGCCCAACTGAGTTTGGGATGCGGTTGCCTTCATTGCTACTGGCTCCGCCTCTAATGTCCGCGAGCATTTGCTGGAGCGCAATTGCTGGACAATCCGGAAAGCCGTTCTTCTCGAGGGCCACTGCACCGGCCAGGTAGTCGCCGGCCCACTGGTTCAGATTTCCAACCTTCACCAGCCTCAGCCCGGCTTGTTCGAGAACCTCTTGCTTCGTCATCGCCGCCTCATAAATAAATGCTTACTTACTTTATAGCGCGCGACGAATTGGAGTGCTGCCGGTTCGTCGCGGGAAAGATCGTGCGGCACACGCTGAGGCTGTGGCTTCCATGCATCACCGGGAGGAAATAGTCCCGCCTTCGGATTTGGCAGCGTTGACAACGGAAGGCGTTCAGCGACAACGGTATCTCCACTCGGATAGGTAGTCCTTGGGGCATTCATCCGAACTAAGCAGGCAACAAAGGGTCATCCCGTGAAACAGCTTCTTCTCGCAACCGCTCTCGTCCTTGGTACCAGCACCGCCTATGCGGCTGACGTTCTGCAGGAGGCACCGGTTGCTGCTTCCTATGACTGGACCGGCGCATATATCGGCGTGAACGCCGGCGGCGGTTTCGGCACGTTTAATCTTTCTCCTTCGGGCGGCGGCCCTGGTGGTTTCGACCTCAGTGCGAGTGGCTTCCTGGGGGGCGTTCAGGCCGGTTACAACTGGCAGGTTGGCCAATTCGTCTACGGCGTGGAAGCCGACTTCCAGGGTTCCGACATTAAGGCCGACTTGTCGCTCGGCGGCCCCTCTCTCGAAACAAAGGTTGACTGGTTCGGCACGGTGCGTGCTCGCCTTGGTTATACGCCCGTCGATCGCTTCATGGTCTATGGCACTGGCGGCTTGGCCTATGGTCACGAAAAGATCTCTGCCCCAGGCATCGACTTGTCCAAGACCAAGGTCGGCTGGACCGTTGGCGCGGGCGCTGAATACGCCATCACTACGAATTGGTCGCTCAAGTCTGAGTATCTTTACACGGACCTGGGTAAAGCGTCGTTCACAGCCGGAGGGGGCGGTGTCGACGCCAAGGTCCCCTTCCACACCGTTCGCATCGGCCTGAATTACAAATTCTAGTTTTCGGCGGACCTCTACAGAATGAACTGACCCCCGAAAGTTGGACACAACCTTCGGGGGTTTTGCATGTCCAGATTCAGCGAGCTTGAGAAGCGCTCGATTGTTGAGCGCTACTTGAGCGGGG
>NZ_JAIUGW010000062.1:0-2498 GCF_020164795.1 Mesorhizobium sp. ES1-3 | reverse complement strand
GCATCACACCGACAGAATGCTCACACTACTTCGAAAACTCCGGATATGACCGAAACTAATCTCATCCCGCTCTAGCGTGGCAGCAATCGACGAAACGCCTCAACAACATTCACCCCTTTATCAACGGAAACAGACGCACTGCCAGGGCGGCCTGCTATTATGGTGACCTGCTCCCCGTTTTGTCCGCGCCTATAAGTTGGCCCTGTTCACGTTGTGGTCCGGTCTGGACCGGTTTGCAAATTCGTTCGGTGTGAGCCCGTCGAGGCTCGCGTGAGGGCGGTTCACATTGTAGTCGATCCTCCATTCTTCGATGCTCTCTCGGGCATGCCGATAGGTGGTGAAGAGCCGCTCGTTGAGACACTCGTCGCGCATCCTTCCGTTAAAGCTTTCCACGAAGCCGTTCTGCATCGGCTTGCCCGGCGCGATGTAGTGCCATTCAACATGCCGATCCTCCTGCGACGCCAGGATGGCATTCGAGGTCAGCTCGGTGCCATTTCCGACACGATCATGCAGGGGTAGCCGCGATGCTCGGCGACGATGTCGAGTTCTCGGGCGACACGTTCGCCCGAGATCGAGTTGTCGACGACGGTCGCCAAGCGCTCTTGTCATCGCAAGGCCTGCGTCGCGGTGGCGCGCAAGCTGGCTGTGATCATGCACGCCATGTGGAGTGACGGCACGTACTATGTTCGCGATGTGAGTGCGACCGACACCGAGGCCGCGTAACGCGCACACACCAAGGACCGGCGTCTGCTGGGAGCGCATCGATGAGTGGCACCACGGAACTTGAAACGCATGTCGGCAACGCGATGACCGGCGCCGCTTGACACATAGGAATTTGCCCCGACGGATGAGGACCGATGCAGACCAACAACGACGGAACGCACGTTTTCTTATGGGATGGCCCGCCCCTCCGGTTCCGGACACAATGTCAGTACGTGTTAGAAGGAGGAAGGAAGATGAACATCGCCGTACTCGGAATCGATCTCGGAAAGACGCTCTGCAGCCTGCTCGGCCTCGACCGCGAAGGTGCGGTAGTGCTGCGTCTCCGGATGCGTCGGCCATCCCTTGCTGCATTCGTCGATAAGCAACCGCACTGCATCATTGGCATGAAGCGAGCTGTGGCGCTCCGCTCGTCAGTTTGCCTCGCTCGGATACGATGTCCGGCTGATGCCCCCGTGAAGTCGCACAAGAACGACGATCGCGATGCCGGGGCAATCGCCGCGGCGGCGACACGACCGACCATGCGCTTCGTACCGGTCAAGTCGGAGGAGCAATGTGCTGTTCGACCGCGGCATCGTTATCGCCAAGGGTCGGCCAAAGCTGAACCTGTGGCTGCGCGATAACTCGCCGAACTGCACGATCCTAACCGCCAGGATGCAGCAACTCGTTCACGACACGGTCGATGAACTGCACGCACTCGATCATCGGATCAAGCAGCTCGACCAGGAGTTCGAAGCGCTCGCCAAAAGCGATGAACGAGCCCGTCTCCTATGCAGCGTGCCAGGTATTGGCGCGCTCAACGCTACGGCGCTGGCAGCAGCGGTCGGCGACGTGTCGGCATTTGCGAAGGGGCGTGACTTCGCTGCCTGGCTGGGGCTTGTTCCACGGCAGATCACGACCGGCGGCAAGCCGCGCCTGACGAGGATCAGCAAGCGTGGGCGCACCTAAATGCGCGTGCCGTTGATTCACGGTGCGCGAGCCGCACTGCCATATCTGGCGCGAATGGACACCCAACTCGGCGCCTGGCTGCAGGCGCTGCTGCAGCGCGCCAAGCGCAATGTGGTGGTTGTTGCGCTCGCCAACAAACTGGCCCGGATTGCCTGGGCCGTGATGTCAAACCAGCGCCCATACAAAGCCGTGACGACCTCGAAGGGGTAACGAGTTTGGTCGAGCGGGCGCGTCCCGGCACCTGTTCGGCCGCATGAAGTCTGCGGGAGGATGTACATAGAGATGGCCCAACGGTTGATCGGCGTTCGGCAAACCTGTCGGCAGGCAGCGGTCCTTTCGAGGCCGCGTATCTTGTTAGGAGCCGGGCGCGCAAATCTCCATCTTGGCAGGGCGCCGAAAGCGCCGAAGCCTGATACATTGGTGCAGACCGGGTGTGCCTCACAAAACATTCCGCTTGCAGATGGGGCGGGCGATACATTGCCTGCGGCCGCGCCGATCGGAAGACGGCGGACCGCGCTCGATTGCCTGTAACGCTGCTCCGTCAGTGCGATGGAAAAGTGCGCCGCGACGGCTCCCGTGCTGCAAATAAGCAGCGCTGCTACGCCGTCGCAGAGCGCGGAGGACTGCTCGTCGCATCGGAACCTGACCCCAAAACGCGGGATCGTAGCCTAGAGAACAGATTCGTATATTATCGTGGCATTGGGGAAAAACGACGATGGGTACAAAGTCACGGAAAGCACAACCGATTAAGACTGCCGCCCGTAATCGGGGCGGGCACTTGGCCGAGAGGAAAAGCGGTGCGTCGGCCGCAGCTCAACTGGCGACCGTCG
>NZ_JAIUGW010000061.1:0-2654 GCF_020164795.1 Mesorhizobium sp. ES1-3 | reverse complement strand
ACCGGTGATACTGGCGCTACGGGTTCGACTGGAGCAACCGGGGCCACAGGCGCAACCGGCGATACCGGTGCCACGGGTTCGACCGGTGCAACCGGGGCCACTGGCGCAACCGGCGATACCGGCGCCACGGGCTCGACTGGCGCAACCGGCGATGCCGGCGCCACAGGTTCGACTGGAGCAACTGGAGCCACAGGTGCGACTGGCGATACCGGAGCCACGGGTTCGACCGGGGCAACAGGTGCCACAGGTGCAACTGGCGACACCGGTGCCACGGGCTCGACTGGAGCAACCGGAGCCACAGGTGCGACCGGCGATACAGGCGCAACCGGAGCGACGGGCTCAACCGGAGCCACAGGCGCGACCGGTGATACGGGCGCGACAGGCTCGACTGGAGCAACCGGAGCGACAGGTGCGACCGGCGATACGGGCGCCACGGGTTCGACCGGAGCAACCGGAGCCACAGGCGCGACTGGCGATACAGGCGCAACCGGAGCGACGGGCTCAACCGGAGCCACTGGTGCGACCGGCGATACGGGCGCCACAGGTTCGACTGGAGCAACCGGAGCCACAGGCGCGACTGGCGATACAGGCGCCACGGGTTCGACCGGAGCAACTGGCGATACGGGTGCCACAGGCTCGACCGGTGCAACCGGAGCCACAGGTGCGACCGGCGATACGGGCGCCACAGGTTCGACTGGCGCAACCGGAGCCACAGGTGCGACCGGTGATACGGGCGCCACGGGCTCAACCGGTGCCACAGGCGCGACCGGCGATACCGGTGCCACGGGCTCGACCGGAGCAACTGGAGCCACGGGTGCGACCGGCGACACGGGCGCCACAGGTTCGACTGGCGCAACCGGAGCCACGGGTGCGACCGGCGACACGGGCGCCACGGGTTCGACCGGAGCAACCGGAGCCACAGGTGCGACTGGCGATACTGGAGCGACCGGATCAACCGGCACTACAGGATCTACTGGGGCCACGGGCGACACCGGAGCTACGGGCTCGACCGGAGCCACTGGCGATACCGGAGCGACTGGCTCGACTGGAGCTACGGGCTCGACCGGAGCCACCGGCGCGACCGGCGACACGGGTGCCACGGGTTCGACCGGAGCAACCGGAGCCACAGGTGCGACCGGCGACACCGGAGCAACTGGAGCCACAGGCGCGACCGGCGATACCGGAGCGACGGGCTCGACCGGAGCAACAGGTGCCACAGGCGCGACCGGCGATACGGGCGCCACGGGTTCGACCGGAGCAACCGGAGCCACAGGCGCGACTGGCGATACAGGCGCAACCGGAGCCACAGGTGCGACCGGTGATACGGGCGCCACAGGTTCGACTGGCGCAACCGGAGCCACGGGTGCGACCGGTGATACGGGCGCCACGGGTTCGACCGGAGCTACCGGTGCGACCGGCGACACGGGCGCCACAGGCTCGACTGGAGCGACCGGAGCCACAGGCGCGACTGGCGATACGGGTGCCACGGGTTCGACTGGAGCAACCGGCGCGACTGGCGATACGGGCGCCACGGGTTCGACCGGAGCAACCGGAGCCACAGGTGCGACCGGCGATACGGGCGCCACGGGTTCGACCGGAGCAACCGGAGCCACAGGCGCGACCGGTGATACGGGCGCGACGGGCTCGACCGGAGCCACGGGTTCGACGGGAGCGACCGGCGCCACAGGCGCAACCGGCGATACCGGCGCCACAGGCTCGACTGGAGCCACAGGTGCCACTGGCGATACCGGTGCCACCGGCTCGACTGGCGCAACCGGAGCCACAGGCGCGACCGGTGATACGGGTGCAACTGGCTCGACTGGTGCGACTGGCGACACGGGTGCAACTGGGTCGACCGGTGCAACCGGCGCCACAGGCGCGACCGGTGATACAGGTGCAACTGGCGCGACCGGAGCAACCGGCGCCACAGGCGCGACCGGTGATACAGGTGCAACTGGCGCGACCGGAGCAACCGGCGATACCGGCGTCACGGGTTCGACTGGAGCAACCGGAGCCACAGGTGCAACCGGCGATACCGGAGCGACTGGCGCAACAGGCGCAACCGGCGATACAGGCGCAACCGGCTCGACGGGAGCCACTGGCGATACCGGCGCCACGGGTGCGACCGGCGGCACGGGTGCCACAGGTGCGACCGGAGCAACAGGTGCCACAGGCGCGACCGGCGATACCGGGGCGACAGGTTCGACCGGAGCAACCGGAGCAACCGGCGCAACCGGCGATACGGGTGCCACCGGCTCGACTGGCGCAACCGGAGCCACAGGTGCGACCGGCGATACCGGCGCCACAGGTTCGACTGGAGCAACCGGCGCGACCGGCGATACCGGTTCGACCGGATCAACGGGCGCCACAGGTGCCACCGGCGATACCGGTGCCACGGGTTCGACCGGAGCTACCGGAGCCACAGGCGCGACCGGAGCCACAGGTTCGACTGGGGCCACAGGTTCGACTGGGGCAACGGGTTCGACTGGCGCAACCGGCGCCACAGGTGCGACCGGCGATACGGGTGCAACTGGCTCGACCGGAGCAACCGGCGATACCGGCACCACAGGTTCGACTGGAGCCACAGGTGATACTGGCGCTACGGGTTCGACCGGAGCCACAGGTGATACTGGCGCTACGGGTTCGACCGGAGC
>NZ_JAIUGW010000060.1:0-3087 GCF_020164795.1 Mesorhizobium sp. ES1-3 | reverse complement strand
GAAAAACAGGCCGCATGAGGCCAGAAATGAAGCGCCGGACTCTCCATTGAAATGGAGGGAACAAGGGTCTCAGGTCAGAACGCGAGTTCATTCCCCCGTCACAAGATTGCCGTTGGCAGTAAGAAAGTCAACGCCGCAACGACCTCCTCCGTCATCGCGTGGATTTGCTCACAAATCCACACACTCCTTGATCGATTTCCAACTACGCGCACCGAATTATTTTTGTTTTTGACACCTCTCGAACTACGTCGCGAGAGCGATGTCGGTGGATCGCAAAATCTTGCTCAAGCCAGACGTCGAGCGGTTCGAGTGGCGGGCCTGATCCGGCACCCGGCCGACCGCCGTTCGCGGATCTTCTCCTGGGTTTTATCGGACACAACCGAAGCACGCTCATGTCGCTCTCAGTGCGTCTTATCATTGGAATCGAGGCCCCGGCCCGCCGGGCAAGCTCCGCTTGTGAGATACCAAGCATCGAGGACGGCCGGAAATACAAATTCCTCAAGAGGCACCTCGCGACCAGCCACGACTTAACCCCGAATGAGTACCGGACGAAATGGGGTCTGCCGAAGTTCGGCGGGCCGGTCGGCGCTCGCCAAGTCCCTCGGCTTGGGCCCAAGCCCTGAATGCGACCGCTATACGCAAGCGGCGCTCGCCCTAGGCCCAGGCGAGGGGAACACCCTCAAGCTCGCCAGCGCTCCCTCGTTACCCATGCGCTGACGGCCATTCGTTAGCCGCCCACCAGTGTGATGATGCTTGGGACCGGAACATCCTTCGATGAACTTTGCAGGTTCAGCGCGTCGGTCAGGAGCTGCAGGACCCGGCTGGAGCCATTCTTTAGGCCGGCAGGGTCACGAGCGATGCCGTAGACCTGTCCCTTGTACAAGACGTTGATCAAACTGTTCGGCTGAAGGCCCTTGTCCAATTTGAACACGGTATAGGGGGGCGTAGTGCCGCCATGAGGGATCAGGAATGGATTTTGACCTGAACCGCCCACGCCCCATTCGTTGCGCACCATCTGGCCGAGATAGAAGATGGCTCCTTCAACCGAGCGGGTCCGGATGTTGATCCTGTCATCACTTTTCTTGACGGTTTCGCCGCAATAGTCGGATGGATACAGCTGGAAAAACGTGTCATCCGCCAACTCGACGGTCTTCGATTTTGGTTCGCCGGGCGCCGCACGAAAGCAGAAGCGGTACCCGGCGTCATGCTTGATCAGACGGACCTTGTTGCCGTGTTTTTCAAAGCTGGGCGCGCCAGCGGGCGCGTTGATAAGAGCGGCCAGAACCGCTTCCTTGCTTGCCTCGGCCCTGGTGAGGTCAGTACTGACCGGCGTCGTACTGGAAGTTTTCTCGCTGTCTAAATCGTTGAAGGCCAGCTGATTGACAGCCGAATAGAACGTGTTCCAGTCATTGTAAGATTCCGGGTTATTCTGGATGAGCTTCGTTTTGCCATTCTGGGTGACTTCAATCCCAGAAACAAAAAGGTTCATAACCACTCTGGGGTCGAACCCTTCGCTTATCCAGGAAAGGATCAACTGCTTGGAAATCGGCTTCTGAATCCCTTGATAAAAGTCCTGGGTGCTGATGTTTTGCACCGCGAAAGTGTTCGCGACCGAGGTCGATGCATTGAACGTGCTGGCAATGGTCTGGAGAGGGAGAGCTCCGGTCCCGCCCCGAAAAGGAAACGGCACGCCGGCTCCGACCGAGCCCGAGACGCTTCCGGTTCCGGAAGTCGAGCCAAGTTCGGTGAACTGGAGCGGCTCGGCATAGGCCGCTCTGACGATGTTCGTGAGGATGCTGTCGCTTTTCGCATCGGCCGCCTGTTGGTTGAAGCTTGTTGCCCTCGGACTAACGGCGTCCACGGCTGCGCATCCTGAGACCAAGACCGCCATTGTCGCGTAAGAAACCGCGCACCAAAGCTTATTCGAATTTGACGCCATTGTGTTTCCCCTCCTAGTTGACACTTCGATGGCATCAGTATCAATTGAAGTCGATCGGCATTCAAGCTGGTCAGTTTGATGGTGTATACTTTCCTTGGTGGCCGAGATCGCGCTTGCCGGTCGATCTATATGGCCAATTTTTTGGAGGAGCGGAACGGTGGCCGATCGATCCAAGTTTTCAGCCAAGGCAATGTTCGATGAGCTCGACAAAGGTCCGCAATACACCCTGACCGGCATGGTCAAAGCCGACCCAAACAAAAATAACGTTGTTCTTTTCGCCGACCTTGGTGATTGTAGCCACTGGATGGAGATTGACGAAAAACTCATTTCCGAGTTCGAGCGCCATGGATCGGCACCCTGCGACGACCACAGCCACCCCGTGGTGACGTTGCATTTGACGCACCCGAAGAACACTGACCAGCAATTGTTCGCGAAGGCGACGCCGCGGGTTTCGAATTACATGGCAATGGCAGCTGATCGGAGCGGCGGGGGACCGGCGACTCCCTGCATCTTCAGGCACGGTCAGTGGGTTTGCCCATAGGCGGCACCGGGCTCGCCAGCGCGGGAGGCACGCAACGAATCGGTTTCGGGAGGAGGGCAGATCCGTCGGCCAGTTTTCCTTGGCGGTTCCTGGAAGCTTTTCAAACTCTCTGCCTCACGCCACCAGCCGAACTGCGGGTGCTTGTGAAGGAGGTCGGGCTGCATGAGTCCGCTGTGGGACGAGCCTAGCGCGCCTTGACGGCAGTCCTTGGTTTATTGTTGGCCGCTAGTGGTCGCTCGCATTCGGGGCTGCTGCGGACAAATGCGTGGCCCCTTGACGTGTGTCTTCTATGGAAGCTTTTCGCCGGCACCGCTAAGCTTGGTTCCCAAAGCGATTCTGTATCGTGGTTCGACCGAGCTGAGGCGAGGTGCCAACACGACGCTCCAAAGGCCGTCGCTATTAGGGCGGGCCGTAGCTCTCACGCTCGAGAAGGGCGAAGTCCGGACGAAAGAGTTTACGCATGTCAGGGTTCCTCGTTATTACCTTGCCCGCATGTGGGACGAGGCTTGCTCGTGAAAGTAGGCTATGGGCGCTAGGACGTAGTGACGATTTAACGGGTTGGGATTCCCAAGGAAGCGCAAATCAGATTCAACGCTGATTTTTGGAG
>NZ_JAIUGW010000006.1:0-246640 GCF_020164795.1 Mesorhizobium sp. ES1-3 | reverse complement strand
AAAAGGCCGGATGGAGCCCCGACTACCTCGCCTCAATCCTCGGTCAACTTCCCCGTTAACCTGGATTCGCAGCCCTGCACTCTTCGGCAGGACGCACGCCCAGGGTACTAACGATTTAGCCTTCGTTCGAAAAATGCCACTCGATCAGCGGCTTCATGTGCCGCGACAACCCGTCCGGCAGGTCGCCGGCATGGCGGATCACCACCGGTCCCTCGATCTCCGGATCGGCTTCGGTGGCGACGAAGGCCGAGATTCGGCGCGCAATCTCGTTGGCAGGCTCGTCCACGTGATAACGGCGGAAGATGACGGTGCCGCTTGCCGCCGACAGGGCGTGCCAGCGCACGCCGCGCCTGGCATCCGACAGGTCGAGGCCGGTCTCCTCACGCACCTCGCGGATCATGTTGAAATCGACATCGACCAGCCCATCACGGAAATCGATCGGCTCGAACGAGCCGGCGGCGAAATAGACGCTGCCGGCACCCACTGTGTGTCGTCCCATGCGGATCGCCACCAGCGCGTTGTCCCCGGCCACCAGCATGGCATGGCCATAGGCGTGCTCGGCGCCGGAATTCTCGCGCCGCTTGCGCCAGAGCATGAAGGTCGAGTAGTTGATCGCATGGCACCGGCCAACGAGGCTGCGGTCGCGATAGGCAAGCTCTGAAAGCAGAACCACCGTGCCGTCGAACAGCGCCGGATTGGCCGATATCTCCTGCCGCCAGTTCTCGGCGATCGTCTCGGCATTATCCACCGCGAAGGGATGCGGGCCGGCATCGAGGCGCACATCGATGGCGTCGACCGGCAGGATGACATTGCGCGGAAGATCAAAACTCATGTCGGCTCAGGCCCTATCCTGCCCACATCCTGCCCATCAGACCATGTCCAGCGTGATCGCCACCGGGCAATGGTCCGAAGCCTTGGGCCGATCCCACCCGGTGCGCGGGAAGCGCTCGACTTCCTGGCCGGCGGGAAAGATCGTGCGCCAGGGTTGGCCGTTGCGGATGATGTCGGGTACCGCGGTGGCGTTCTTCGCCGCCAGCCCCTTCGACAGCAGGATGTAGTCGAGTTGGCACAGATGCCGCTCTTGCGGCCCGCGTGTGTGATAGAAGCTCCATCGGTTCATTTCCGGCCGCCGCTCGACGACGTTTTCGCAGAAGCCGCCCGCTGTCAGCACATTGATGCAGGACAGGTTCTCGTCGACCACCTGGAAACGGTAGCCGTCGATCTCATCGCCGGCGATCTTCACGCGCTGACGGTAGTCGTTCATGTCGCCGCAGATCGCCCAGCGCTTGTCGGCCGCATGATCCACACCGAAACGCTCCTCGATGATGCGCCGCACGGCCTGCGCCTCGGCGATGCGCACCGGCATCGTCGCTTCGCGTCCGTCGAACCCGTTGCGGGGCGACCCCATCGACTTGAAGTGCACGAGATAGAGCGTCAGCGGCACACCGCCCACGGTGACATCGACTTCCAGGCAGTCACGCCGGAAGATGCGTTCATTGGCCTGGCTGCCGAGGGCTGCAAGCTCCGGCGTGTGCAACCCGAACTGCTCGTAGGTGACATAGGCATGGCTGGTCATGCGCACGAATTCGATCGGCTGTCCCTGCGCGGTTTCGTTGCGCATCATCAGGGCGACATCGATGCCGCGCGAATCATTGCCCGATGTGGTGTATTTCTGGCGGTAACCCTGCCCCACCATCTTGAACAGATAGCCATATTCGAAGGCCTTCAGGGCCTCGATGTTGTCGACCTCCTGCATGCAGATGATGTCGGCACGGGTGGCGGCGATGGCCAGCGCCGTCAGCTGGCGCGTATCGTCGGATTGCGCGATGGCACGCGCCTGTTCCAGCATCCTGTATTCGGCCTCGCTCTGGATATCGAACAGCGCCAGCGTCCGGTCTTCGTTGAGCTGGTTGCGATAGCCGGAAAAATCGAACCTGTTCATCAGGTTCTCGACATTGAAGGTGGCAAGGCGCAGCGACATGCCCCGACCTTTGCCTGCAAGCGACAGCCAACACAAGAGTCAAGGCGCATGCCCGTCATGGTTGACGGAACCTTTCCGTTCATCTTCCGTTCATAGGAAAAGTCCCATCAATAGGCCTCTTCCCGGGTGTCGGCGTGGGGCCTTTACTCCTTGGAGAGTGAAATGAAACCGCTCTTTTCTTCCTTCCGGTCCGGGCTGATAAGCCTCGGCCTTGTTGCGGGGCTGACGGTGCCGTCGCTCGCCGGCCCGATCCTGCAACCCGATCTCTCGACCGCAACCGCGACGCCCGCGCCGCAGATCATCCCCGTCCGCGACAGCTGGGCCGGCGGTAACGATCGCCCGATCTGGCGCTGGCGCAACGGCGGCGGCGACTTCAGATTCCGCTCCGGCAACTTCAGCGGTCAACGTCATTTTTCCCGTAACTGGAACGGCGGCAACTGGAATGGCAATAACAACTGGCGCTGGCGGCATCATCGTCGAAACTTCGATGATGGTGACGCAGCCATTTTGGGTCTAGGCCTCGGCCTTGGATTGGGCAGCCTGGCCTATAACAACTATTATGATCCCTATTACTATGACTCCTATCCGCGGTACTATCACCCGCATCGCTACTACCGTGCGGGTCGGCTTTCCAGCGCCCATGTCCAGTGGTGCTATAACAGGTACCGGTCGTATCGAGCCTGGGACAACACGTTCCAGCCCTACAACGGCCCGCGCCAGCAGTGCTGGTCGCCTTACAGTTGAGCTGTAATCGAACCTGGCAATCTGAAATAAAAACGGCGCCTCGCGGCGCCGTTTTATTGGTCGGGCCTGGATCGTTCAGTTCTTGGCTTTGTCGACCAGCTTGTTCTTGGAAATCCACGGCATCATCGCGCGCAGCTTGGAGCCGACTTCCTCGATCTGGTGGCTGTCGTTCATGCGGCGGATGCCCTTGAAGCGCGACATGCCGGCGCGGTATTCCTGCATCCATTCCGAGGTAAATTTTCCCGTCTGGATGTCCTTCAGCACACGCTTCATCTCGGCCTTGGTCTCGGCGGTGATGATGCGCGGACCCGAGACATATTCGCCCCACTCGGCGGTGTTGGAGATCGAATAGTTCATGTTGGCGATGCCGCCTTCATAGATCAGGTCGACGATCAGCTTGACCTCGTGCAGGCACTCGAAATAGGCCATTTCCGGCGCGTAACCGGCTTCCACCAGCGTCTCGAAGCCGGCGCGGATCAGTTCGACCAGGCCGCCGCACAGAACGACCTGCTCGCCGAACAGGTCGGTCTCGCATTCCTCGCGGAAATTGGTCTCGATGATGCCCGAACGGCCGCCGCCGACGCCGCAGGCGTAGGAGAGCGCGAGGTCGAGCGCATTGCCAGAGGCGTCCTGGTTGACTGCGACCAGGCACGGCACGCCTCCGCCCTTCTGGTATTCGCCGCGCACCGTGTGGCCCGGGCCCTTCGGCGCGATCATGACGACGTCGACGGTCGACTTCGGCTCGATGAGGCCGAAATGCACATTGAGGCCGTGCGCGAAGGCGATCGCGGCACCGTCGCGGATGTTCGGCGCGATTTCGTTCTTGTAGATGTCGGCCTGCAATTCGTCGGGCGTTGCCATCATCATCAGGTCGGCCCATTTGGCGGCGTCGGCGACGCTCATCACCTTGAGCCCGTCGGCCTCGACCTTCTTGGCGGTCGCCGAGCTGGCCTTGAGGCCGATGGCGATCTCCTTGGCGCCGGAATCCTTGAGGTTGAGCGCATGCGCCCTGCCCTGGCTGCCATAGCCGATGATGGCGACCTTCTTACCCTTGATCAGGTTGAGATCGGCATCACGATCGTAATAGACACGCATTTTACTTCCTTCCCGTTTTGAAGAGAGCATGATGCCGAAAAGTGTGAAGCGGTTTTCGGACGACATCATGCTCCATCTCTTGATGTAGAGCCGGATTCAGATTTCAGGTCGATTTGACCTGAAATCATCCGGCTCTATGGGCCTTGAGGCCCGGTTTTTGCTCCGAAAAGAGCGAGAAACTGTTGCGTCGCGCGGATGGCATCGCCGCCGATCGCCGCCTCAGTCAATTCCAGCCGGTCACCGAGCAGCAGACGGATCTGCACATCCCGGCCAACCAGCCCGAAAAAGGTACGGAACGCCGTCTCGGCATCCGCAAATTCAACGAGCCCGGCCTGCCGGCCGGCCTCCAGCACCGGCTTCAACCGCTTGGCCAGTGCAAAGCGCCCATTCTCCAGCACGACGGCGCCGAGATTGTCCTTGCCCGAACCCGCATGACCGACCGCCACCCTATTGAGCGCGATCGAGGTATCGCTTGAAATGACCTTGAGCCAGTCGCGGGCAAAGCGCTCCAGGCTCGCCGCCAGCGAGACAAGGTCGAGCCCCTTGCCGTCGACCTGCGCCACACGCACCTTGGACGCCTGCCACTGCACGGTCGCGGTCAGCAGGCCGTCGCGGTCACCGAACCATTTGTAGAGCGTTTCCTTCGAACAGCTCGCTCGCCGCGCGACGGCGGCCATGGTCAGGTTGTCGCCGTCCTCGACCAGCAACCGCAAAGCCGCATCCAGGACGGCCTGCTGCCGCTCCGTCAGCGTCTCGCTGTTGTCGATGTCGGGCACGCTGTGCAACACGTTCTTCCCTCGCGAACGGCCAAGCCAGTCAATTTCGGCAAGCCGTACCGTACGTTACGGTTCGCCACTTCTATGACGTATTGCGTCGGCGTACGCAAGCCCTTTCGCCGCAGCGAGAACCGCCAGCACCTTCGATGCAGCGATCTGCTGTAGAACGGATCGAAACCTACAAAGCCATGCTTGTTGTAAATCTGACCGTAATGCCGAAAAGCTATTCTTGACCAAGCGCAACTTGAGTTCCGACGAGCGATGGCAGAGCTGTGACAGCATCCGACCCTGACCAATTCATTGTCATTCCAGGGGAGCCTACTTTCCGGAAGTCCGTGGTCTCCCCGGTATCGGTCCAGCTTCCGATTACAGCGTATGTGAACAGACGAATGACCGTCTTTGTCGGCGCTTTCTGGACATTTGTTACGCTGATAATGGCCATTGCCGCATTGACGTTGTTTCTCGGCACGCCCCACCACACATTTTTTGAAAACATAGCGCTGACACTGTTTGGACTTTTCGCCCTTGGGATGGTCCCGCTTTCATCGGCTGCCGCGCTTTTTTGCTTCCAGGACGCCCGATCGAATGAACCAGTCTTGATTATCGACAAACAGAGCCTGATCGACAATCGCTCTGGTTTGTCGGTCAGATGGATGGATGTCGTGAGCGCACGGCCAGTCCACAACTGGGGCGTCACGCTGCAAATGCGTGACCCCACCGCTTTGCCGAAATCCTTGCGGCTCGGATACCCGCTTCTGATCTGGCGCAAACCCGATGAAGTCCATGTTCAGTCGAATTTCCTGAGCGCGCCGCAGCACGAGATCGTCAAATCAATTTTTGGACTCGTCGGTCTGGGCGGAGGTCAGGTTTTGCCCAGCCGACCGTTCCGGCTACTCTGATTCCGAATACACGACAGAGATCAGTCCGCGGCGGGCGGATGGCGCAGCTGGCCAAGCAGTTCCGAGATCATGCTCAGCTCATCCGATGAAAGCTTGGCACCCACCAGTTCGGCGATCGAACGTCCGTAGACCGCCCACATCCGGCGGCGCGTCTCACGTCCCCTGGCCGTGATTCGGATGGTTTGCCCACGCCCGTCATCGGCCACCGGCAGTTTTTCGACCAGACCGTCGGTCTCGAGCCGGGCCAACAGCCGCGAGATGTTGTATTGCGCAAAAAGGGTGCGCTCGATCAATTGAAACGGGCGCAAGCCGCCCTCGCCGGCCTCGGCAAGCTCGTGCAGCACGTCGTACCATGCAAGCGGCGGCAGGCCGCCCTCCTTCAGAGCCTCCTCGGCGCGTTCCATCAATTGGCGCGAAACCCGCATCAGGCGGGCCCAGACCTTGATTGCATCCGGCGAAGGCATCTCTGTCATGGCTGCACCATAAGAGATAGATGCAATTGCATCAAGCTTGACGATCAATGCAATTGCATCTACATAGATGCAATTGCATCGATATTGAGAGGCACATCCCCATGCAACATACCGACACCCTCAGTCTCGTCAGCCACCCCCTTTGCCCCTATGTCCAGCGTGCGGCGATCTCGCTGGCCGAGAAGGGCGTCCCGTTCGAACGCGTCGACATCGACCTCGCCAACAAGCCGGACTGGTTCAAGGCGATCTCGCCGCTCGGCAAGGTGCCGCTGCTGCGCGTACGGCAAAATGGCGACGAGACGATGATCTTCGAATCCGCGGTCATCCTCGAATTCCTCGAGGAAACACAGGCCAATCCGCTCCACCCGGCCGACCCTTATGCCCGCGCCCGGCACCGCGCCTGGATCGAGTATGGCTCAGCCATCCTCAACGCCATCGGCCGGTTCTATTCAGCATCGAGCGAGGCCGGCCTCCTCGCCGAGTCCAGCGTCCTGTCGGCGATGTTCCACCGTGTCGAGGCTGAACTGTCGGACGGCACCGGGCACGGCGAGCCATGGTTCGCTGGTAGTCGCTTTTCCCTCGTCGATGCCGTTTACGGCCCGGTCTTCCGCTATCTCGACGCCTTCGACCGCATCGGCGATTTCGGCATCCTGGACGGCAAGCCGCTTGTCCAGGCCTGGCGCGAGGCGTTGAGCGAACGCACTTCGATCAAGGGCGCCGTCGCGCCCGACTATCCGCAGCGCCTGCATGCTTTCCTGCGGGCGAAGGAGTCTTTTCTCTCGAGTCTCATTCGGCAAGGCGATCCGACCACCGCGCTTCGGCAAGCCCAGCCCGCCTGAACGGATCGATCACCGTGCCGGCCACCATCGACGCCAGGAACCGCCGCGCCGGCGAAACCCTGGCGGTCGTCGCCACCAGCCTGTCGCGGATGAAGGGCAGCGCCACGGAATCCAACTGGTAGAAGGGCGTGGGAACCCAGCCGCCGGATCACATCGATTCGCGACGCCGAGCGCTACCCGGCCGTTCGAACCTGGGCCGAGTCGAAGGCAGTGCGGGCGCCGCGCACCGCGTCGTGGTTGTTTTCAGCCCACTGCAACAGATACTGCAAAGCGTCGAACATCGATCGCCCAAGGTCGGTCAGGCTGTATTCGACGCTGGGCGGCTTGGTTGGAAACACTTCGCGACGCACATAGCCGTCGCGCTGCAGATCGTAGAGCGTTTGGGTCAGCATGCGCTGCGAGATATCGGGAACCAGCCGCCGCAGCTCGCCGAAGCGATAGGGCTGCTCGGCAAGGGCCGCCGTCAACAGCGAACTCCATTTGCCATTGAGTCCCTGGATGACGTCGCGGACCGGGCAATCCGCAATGTTTCCGCCGTCGGTCATCGCCTTGTAGACTTCGAGTTTGGATTTCAGATTGACGGTCCGGCTGTCCATGGCTGGTTCCCTGCGTGTGCCTACCTCCCGAAAAACTGCCTTCTTTACGGCAGTGGGTCAATTCCTATTTTAGTGCTGGTCTCTTTTTGAGACCGCCACCCGAACCGCCCTTCCGGCGCAATGTCAGGATCCTCCATGACCGCAACTCTTCTCGTTACCGGCGCGTCCGGCCAGCTCGGCCGCAGCGTCATCAACCATCTTCTGGACACGTTCGAGATACCGGCGGCCCGGATCATCGCCACGACCCGCACGCCCGCCAATCTTGCCGACCTGTCGGCGCGCGGCGTCACCGTTCGCGAGGCCGATTTCGACGATCAGGCCTCGCTTGCCAAAGCCTTCGCCGGCGCCGACCGGGCGCTGATCATTTCGACCAACGAGCTGGCGATCCAGGGAAAGCGCCGCGAACAGCAGCTCGCGGCGGTCGCTGCGGCCAGCAAGGCCGGCGTCGGCCACCTGCTTTACACCTCCCTGCCCAACACGGAGCCGGGTTCGCCGGTGCTCTTCGCGCCCGACCATTACGACACCGAACAGGCGATCAAGGCCAGCGGCATTCCCTACACGATCTTCCGCAATGGCTGGTATGACGAGAACCTGTTCATGGCGATGCCGCAGATCCTCGCCTCGGGCCAATGGTATACGTCCGCGGGCGACGGCGCCATTTCTTACGGCGCGCGTGACGACCTCGCCGCGGCCATTGCGGCGGGGCTGGCTTCGGACGCGACCGAAAGCAAGACCTACACACTGACCGGACCCAGGGCCTATACATCAGCCGAAGTCGCCGCACTCGTTACCGAAGTCACCGGCAAACCGATCCAGGTCATTCAGCTTTCGGACGAGGCCTTGGCCGAGGGGATGAAAGGCGCGGGCCTTCCCGAGCCCATCGCCCGGCTTCTCGTATCCTTCGATGCTGCCACGCGCGCCGGCGACCTTGGCATGGTGACGGACTCCGTCGAAAAGCTTTCCGGTCGGAAGTCGGTACCGCTGAAGCAGTTCCTCGAGGCCAACAAGGCCGCACTGGCAGGCTGAAACGCGCGCGGCGGGAAGTCTTTCTCCCGCCGCGCTATTTCGGGGTTTTGACCAACCCAAGCCGGATCAGGCTTTCTCCGGTGGCGGCCAGCGCGTCCTCGCGCGAGCGCGGCGCCCAGCCGAGCATGCGCACGGCCTTGGCGTTGGTGGCGTTCTTGACCTTGCCGAGTTCCGTCACCAATTGCGCGGCTTCCGCGTTGAACAGCCCCACCGCCCGCACAAGCCAATCGGGAAGCTCCCGCGTCGAGACCCGCGAGGCGGCGGCGCCGAGCCGCGTCTTCACAGTCCGCGCGATCGCCCGCACCGTCATGAAATCGCCAGCGACGGCCAGAAACCGCTCGCCCTTGGCGGCGGGATTGGTCATGGCGCGCACGTGCAGGTCGGCCACGTCGCGCGCATCGACCACGCCGAAGGACAGGCGCGGCAATCCCGGCATGGCACCGTTCATCATGCGCTGGACAAATTCGGTGGACGTCGAATGGTCTGATCCGAGGACAGGCCCGAAAATTCCGACCGGATTGACGACCGCCAACTCCAAACTGCCACCCTCGGCGGCGATGAAATCCCAAGCCGCGCGCTCGGCGAGCGTCTTCGACTTCACATAGGCGCTGACCTTGGCCGTTGGATCGGTCCAGCTCTCCTCGGTGAAGGGCCGGCCGTCGGGCCGCATCTTGCCATAGCCGATGGCCGCGAAGGACGATGTCAGCACGACGCGCCTGACGCCGGCGTCTCGTGCAGCCTTGAGCACACGCAAGGCGCCTTCGCGGGCCGGAACGATCAGCTCGTCCTCGTGTTTGGGCACGCCGGGCGGGAACGGTGACGCGACATGCAGGACATAGTCGCAGCCGGCGACGGCGTCGGGCCAGCCAGCGTCGCTCATGAGGTCGGCGATGGCAAAGGAGAGCCTGTCGCCTGGCTCGGCGCCGCCGGCCTTCAGCATGGCGATAACGTCGGCTTCGCGCTTGGCGGAGCGCACCGTCGTGCGCACGCGATAGCCCGCCTTCAACAGGGCAAGGATACAGTGTGCGCCGAGGAAACCCGATCCGCCGGTGACAAGCACCAATTCGCCGCTCATCTCAGCCCTCCCCGTTCAGGTCGAGACGATCGAACTCGTCAGATCGCCACCTGTGTGCCGATTTCTACCACACGTCCGGTCGGGATCTGGAAATATTCAGTGGCGTCCGCCGCCGTGCGCGCCAGGCCGATGAACAGCCTGTCCTGCCATACCGGCATGCCGGAATTGGGCGAAGCCTTGAGCGAGCGCCGTGACAGGAAAAAAGACGTCGTCATGATGTCGAACTTCCAGCCCTGTTTGCGGCAGATCGCCAACGCGCGCGGGATGTTGGGCTGTTCCATGTAGCCGAAGGTCAGCGTCACCCGCATGAACAGCTCGTTGACCGTCTCCATCTTGACGCGGTCGCTGTCGGGCACGACGGGCTGGGGGGCGGTCACCACCGAAAGGATGACGTTCTGTTCGTGCAGCACCTTGTAGTGCTTGAGGCTGTGCATCAGCGAGGTCGGCGCGCTGAGCGGATCGCTGGTCAGGAACACCGCGGTGCCGGATACCAGCTGCGGCTTTTTCTTCAAAAGGTTGCCGGCGAGGAAATCGAGCGGGATCTCGTTGCGGCGGGTCTTGTCGAACAGATAGCGGCTGCCGCGCACCCAGGTCCACATGCCCAGCACGATGGTGAAGGCCACGACCAGCGACGCCCAGCCGCCTTCGAACACCTTGACGATGTTGGAGGCGAAGAAGCCGATGTCGATGAAGGCGAACAGCACGGTCAGCGGGACCGCCAGCGACAGCTTCCATTTCCAGATACGGGTCATGACGACATAGAGCAGCACCGTCGTCACCAGCATGTTGCCGGTCACCGAGATGCCGTAGGCGGAGGCCAGCTTGCTGGACTCGCCGAAGCCGACCACCAGCATCATCACCACCAGGGCCAGCAGAAGGTTGACGCGCGGCATGTAGATCTGGCCGGACTGCTTTTCCGATGTGTGCAGGATTTCCAGCCGCGGCAGCATGTTGAGCTGCACCGCCTGCCGGGTCAGCGAAAAAGCCCCTGAAATGACCGCCTGGCTGGCAATGACGGTAGCCGCCGTCGCCAGCACCACCATCGGGATCAGCGTCCAACCCCCGTTCATCTCGAAGAACGGATGGCCCACCACGCCGCCATTCGCCAGTATGAAGGCGCCTTGCCCTGCATAATTGAGCAGCAGGCAAGGGAACACGATCGCCAGCCAGGCAAGCACGATCGGCTTGCGGCCGAAATGGCCGAGATCGGCATAGAGCGCTTCCGCGCCGGTCACGGCAAGGAAGACGGCGCCGACCGTCACGAAGGCGACGTCGGGCGAATTGATCAGGAAAGCGACGATATAGTGCGGGCTGACGGCCCACAGGATTTCCGGATCGACGATGATGTGATTGATGCCGGACAGACCGATGGCCAGGAACCACACCGCGGTCACCGGCCCGAACACCAGCCCAACGCCGCCGGTACCGAAGCGCTGGACGGCAAACACCACGGCGAGGATGACCAGCGTCAATGGCACGACATAGGGCTGGAAAGTGGGGGTGACGACATTCATGCCCTCGACCGCCGAAAGCACCGAAATCGCCGGCGTGATGACCGCGTCACCGAAAAACAGCGAGGCGCCGACGATGCCGATGCCGAGAATCACCGCCGAGCGCTTCGGAAAACTGCCGCGGGCCAGCGCCATCAGCGACAGCACGCCGCCCTCGCCGCGGTTGTCGGCACGCAGCACGAACATGATGTACTTTACCGTGACGGTAATAGTCAGCGACCAGATGATCAGCGACAGCACGCCGAGAATATCGGCACGGGTCGCGACATCGCTGCCGGACGAAGCGTGCAACGCCTCCCGGAGCGCATAGATCGGGCTGGTGCCGATATCGCCATAGACCACGCCGAGTGCGCCCAGCATCAACACCTTGGTGCTGTGCTGCTCGATTTCGGGATGGCTCGATTGGTCGACGGGTTCTGCCTCACTACCAGCATTGGCAAGGGCCATGCACGACACTCCGATAAACGCGCGGTGCTCTACGCTTGCTGCAGTGCAATATCAAGTGCCGTAGCGTTATGGCACTCATGTCGGCAGCGCGCGGCTCTTGCGGGGCGACTTCTCGCGGAGGGCAGACCCGCGGCCCGGCAAGCGCGTGTCTGTTAAATGGCGACCTGCGTGCCGATTTCAACGACGCGGCCGGTGGGTATCTGGAAATACTCCGTCGCATCGGCCGCCGAGCGCGCCAGGCCGATGAACAGCCGGTCCTGCCACACGGGCATGCCGGAATTGGGCGAAGCCTTGAGCGAGCGCCGCGACAGGAAGAAGGACGTCGTCATGATGTCGAACTTCCAGCCCTGCTTGCGGCAGATCGCCAGCGCGCGTGGAATGTTTGGCTGTTCCATGTAGCCGAAAGTCAGCGTCACCCGCATGAACAGCTCGTTGACCGTCTCCATCTTGACGCGTTCGCTGTCGGGCACGACGGGCTGCGGCGCCGTCACCACCGAGAGGATGACGTTCTGCTCGTGCAGCACCTTGTAGTGCTTGAGGCTGTGCATCAGCGCGGTCGGCGCGCTGAGCGGATCGCTGGTCAGGAATACGGCGGTGCCCGAGACCAGCTGCGGCTTTTTCTTCAAAAGGTTGCCGGCGAGGCAATCGAGCGGGATCTCGTTGCGGCGAGTCTTGTCGAAGAGATAGCGGCTGCCGCGTATCCACGTCCACATGATCAGCCCCATCAGGCAGGCAACGGTGATCGAGACCCAGCCGCCTTCCACGATCTTCACGACATTGGCCAGGAAGAAGCCGCTGTCGATGATGCCGAAAAGCAAGGTCAGCGCCAGGGCGAGCGCCAGCTTCCATTTCCACATCTTGCGCATCACCACGAACAGCAGGATCGTCGTCATCAGCATTTCGCCAGTCACCGAGATGCCATAGGCGGAAGCCAGCGAACTCGAACTGCCGAAGCCGACCACCAGCAGCATCACCCCCAGGGCGATCAGCAGGTTGACGCGGGGCATGTAGATCTGCCCGGACTGCATTTCCGAGGTATGCTGGACCTCGATACGTGGCAGAAGGTTGAGTTGCACCGCCTGCCGGGTCAGCGAAAAAGCACCCGAAATGACCGCCTGGCTGGCAATGACCGTCGCGGCCGTTGCAAGTCCCACCATCGGCATCAGCGCCCAGTCGGGCAGCATCTGGAAGAATGGATTGGTCGGTTTTCCGTCATTGGCGAGCACAAAGGCGCCCTGCCCGAAATAGTTGAGCAGCAGGCAGGGGAAAACCACGGAAAACCATGCCAGCACGATCGGCTTGCGTCCGAAATGGCCGAGATCCACATAGAGCGCCTCGGCCCCGGTTACTGCCAGGAACACGGCGCCGACAGTGACGAAGGCGGCGGTGGGTGTGCTGGCCAGATAGGCGACCGCGTAATAGGGATTGATGGCGAGCAGGATCGATGGATCATCCATCAAGTGCCAGAGGCCCGCGACACCGATCGCCAGGAACCACAGCGCCGTCACCGGCCCGAACACCGCCGCAACCTTTCCCGTGCCGAAGCGCTGCACGGAAAACAGGATGGCAAGGATGACCAGCGTGATCGGCACCACATAGGCGTCCAGCTTCGGGGTCACCACCGTCAGGCCTTCGACCGCCGACAGCACCGAGATGGCCGGCGTTATGATCGAATCGCCGAAAAACAGCGCCGCGCCGCAAAGACCGATCACGAGGATCAGCCGGGCGCCCTTGGGATAGGCGCTGCGTGCCAACGACATCAGCGACAGCGTGCCGCCTTCGCCCTTGTTGTCGGCGCGAAGCACGAAGGCGACGTATTTGATGGTTACGATGATCGTCAGCGCCCAGACGATAAGCGACAGCACGCCAAGCACGTGAACGCGCGTATCGATGCCGGCTGAGGCGTGAAGCGCCTCGCGAAAAGCGTAAATCGGACTTGTGCCTATATCGCCATAGACGACACCGAGCGCGCCCAGCATCAGGACCTTGGTACTGTGCTGCTCGACCTCCGAATGGCTCGACTGCTCGACGGTTTCAGCCTCGCTCCCGCTATTGGCAAGGGCCATCGACCACTCTCCGAAAAGCGCGCGTTGCTCTATGCATGCTGCGATACGATATCAAGTGCACGCGATGGCTGCCATACCAATACGAAGCATTACCCCTACCAGCCGCAAGCCCTGAGAAACCGACCCACTGTGCCGGCCATGCCATACTCCAACGCGTCGGCTGTCAACCCATGTCCGATCGACACTTCGGCCAATGCCGGAATGCGCCTTGCCAGATCAGGCAGATTGGCCACCGTCAGATCGTGTCCGGCATTGACCTGGAGGCCGGCGGCAAATGCCGCGTCTGCCGTTTTCCCCAATCTTTCCAATTCCTTGGTCGCCTTGCCGGAATCGGAATGGTAGCTGCCATAAGGGCCGGTATAGAGTTCGATACGATCGGCGCCCGTATCGCGCGCAGCCCCTATGCCGGCGGGATCCGCGTCGGAAAACAGCGAGACCCTGAAACCGCCCTTCTTCAGACGCCTGACGATCGGCGTCAGGAACGCCGCATCGGCAACGAAGTTCCAGCCATGGTCGGAGGTTGCCTGCGCGGGATCGTCAGGCACCAGCGTCACCTGTTCGGGCTGGTGCTTTTCCACGAGCGCCAGGAAATCCTCGCTTGGGTAGCCCTCGGTATTGAATTCCGCCTGCGGGAACTCATCGTCGATCAGCGCCCTGATCTCGGGCAGGTCGGAATGCCGGGTGTGACGTTCGTCGGGGCGCGGATGCACCGTCAGCCCATGCGCTCCGGCGGCAAGGGCAAGGCGGCCGACACCGATCACGCTTGGCCACGGCAGGTCGCGCCGGTTGCGCAGCATGGCAATGGCGTTGAGGTTGACAGAAAGCTTGGCGGGCATGGTTTGGCGTCCGTGAAACAGGCGATCGAGGCACGCCACGCTCATTCGTTCCGGCGCGGCGCATTTGAGACGGCGCATCTATAGCGTCTTTGACGGGAACAGATAGGGCCTTTCCGGTGTTCCAGAAGACCAACATATTCCGCGAAAGGGAGGCACCGCCTTGAATTTCCTCCAATCCGTGCCAGCGATTCGCCGCATCGACACCAGCCGCGACGACCTCTTTGCCATCGATGTGGTCGGCCATGTCTCGGCCGCCGATGCCGAGAACCTGTTCGGCCTGCTGGAGGCGGCCTATTTGCTCCATCGGAGAATCGACGTGGCCGTGCGCATAGTCGATCACGAGGGCGTCGATTGGGCGGATATCTCGGATGAGACCATCAAGAAGGGTGCCGTCCAGGCATTGGAACATATTGGCCGTTGCGCGGCGATCGGCGCCCCTGACTGGACGCCGAACGCACGACGCGCCTTGCCCGATTCGTCGCCCGTCGAATTCAGGTATTTCAAGCTCGAGGACGAAGCTGCTGCCTGGGAATGGCTCGGCGCGCAGCCGACGAGTGAGGAGGCCACACCCGCTCCAGAAAAACAATGAAACGCGGTTTCCGTCTCCCCGCTTCTATCTGACGATGGTCAGTCGTTCTGCGGCCCGGGTGATGGCCGTGTAAAGCCAGCGCTGGCGCGTTTCCTTGAAGGCCCAGCTTTCGTCGAACAGCACGATCTCGTTCCACTGCGAGCCCTGTGCCTTGTGCACCGTCAGCGCATAGCCATAGTCGAAATCGTCGAAGCGCTTCTTCTGCTGCCAGGGGATTTCGGCGTCCGGATCCTCGAACGCCGCCTTGAGCAGCTTGATCTTGGCGACGCCGCGATCCGGATCGTCCTCTTCGGGCGAAACCAGAAGGTTGATGCCGGGCTTCACCGTCTCGCGCGACGACGTCATCACTTTCCACAGCGAGCCGTTGAGCAGGCCTTTGGCCGGATCGTTGCGCAGGCACACCAGCTTGTCGCCCGCTTGTGGGTAATCAGCATTGAAGCCTTTCAGTTCGCGCAGGCGCTGGTTGTAGCGCCGCCGCGTGCGGTTGGTGCCGACCAGCACCTGGTCGGCCAGCAGCACCAGTTCCTGGTTGACGTCTTCCTTGCCGATCACCTGCGCGGTGCCATAGTCGCCGCGCATGAATTCGCGGCCCTCGCGCACGTCGAGCGCCAGCCGCAGGATCGGATTGTCGCGCGCCTGCCGGTGGATTTCGGTCAGCAAGAAGTCGGGCTCGTGATCGGTGAAGAAGCCGCCGCCCGAGATCGGCGGCAACTGGCCGGGATCGCCCAGCACCAGGATCGGCGTTCCGAAACTCATCAGGTCGCGGCCAAGCTGCTCGTCGACCATCGAGCATTCGTCGATGACGACCAGTTTCGCGCGCGAGATCGGGCTCTGCCGGTTGAGCGAAAAGGTCGGCGACATCGAGGTCTTGCCGGTCACCTCGTCGGCCACCGATTCCTCGCCCTTGGGCCGGTAGATCAGCGAATGGATGGTGCGGGCGTTGACCGCGCCCTTGGAGCGCAGCACTTGCGCAGCCTTGCCGGTGAAGGCGGCGAACTGCACCTGGCCGTCGACATGTTCGGCGAAATAGCGCGCCAGCGTCGTCTTGCCGGTGCCGGCATAGCCGAACAGCCGGAACAACTGCGGCTTACCGGTTTTAAGCCAGCGGGCGACCGCTTGCAGCGCCTCATCTTGTTGGGGTGAAAATTCCATCTGATCGTGTGACCGGATTCGCAAGGCAAAGACAAGATAGCCGCCACCAGCATCGACACAGCCGGTGGCGACTGCGGTTCAGGCTATCAGCCGCAAGCAAGAACGTAAAGGGAACGAAAAAAGCAGCCGCGCAACTTCAGCTGGCAGCGCGCGGATCGTTCTCCAGCAGGATCGGCTTGCCATGTGGCGTGGCATGCGCGGCGCGCTCCCAGGCCTGCGCCATCGCGTCGACGTCGAGCTTGGCGGCCAGCCCCTTGGCGGCAAGCAGCCCTTCCAGCGCCGCCAGCCAATGCTCGTAATAATCATGGCCGTCCGCCGCGGCACCTGGCTTCTTCACCTCGGCCGACAGGGCATCCGCCCACTCGCCCCACGAAAACAGGCCCTTGTCGTGCAGGGCCACCGTCATGGCGAACGCTTCGGCCTGCCATGGCTCGGCGAACACCGGTGCGTCGAGGCCGGCGGGCAAACCGGCGCCAGGCCCCTTCGCTTCAGACCGCCTCAAGATAACTCTCCCAGGCGTCGATCGAGACGGTCAGTGTCGGGTCGGCGCTCTCGCCCCAGATTTCCGTGCCATCGAAAACCACGGTATAGACCCACTGCGGATTCTCGCCCTGCCCATGCGCGTTACTGTCGGGAAAGACGAAGCCGTCGCGCACCGCCTCGATCGTGCCCTGCTTGTCCCGCGCATAACGCGGCAGCCTGGTATGACCGGTCGGGTTGATGTTTTTGGTTCGCACCGAATCACCGGCCTTGAAGCGCGGCGCTGTCTCGACCGGCCGGTCACAACGACCGCCCTTGGCCAGAACAGCCGGAACGTTTTCCGCCTTCAGCACTCGTTTCGGGGTCGCCGCTGGATCGATCGCCTCGCCTGCGCTGAGGTCGCGCTCGCTGACGAAGCCGTGCCGCTTGAGCAGGGTCTCCAGCGCCTTGATCCAGATTTGATAGTAGCTCGAGCCATAATAGTCGGCCGGATGCAGCGATTCCCGCGCGTGCCGGCTCTCGTCGATGTTCCAGGCCCCCATGCCGCCGGCGCAGAGCGTCACGCCGAGCGCCCGCCTCTCCCATTCCGCATGGAAATAGGGTTCATCCTTTTCGGGCGAGATCGGGCCGAATCCCATCTGTCCGCCGAGATCCTGCGGCCCGTTCATGCCGGTTGCCTCGCCAGAGCGGTGCCGATCATCGCATCGCGGCTGACCAGTTCGGCCAGCCGCTCCTCGCTCCAGCCTTCGGTGCGCTCGGGCCGCATCGGCACGACGAGATAGCGCAGTTCCGCCGTCGAATCGCAGACGCGTATCTTCGTCCCGGCCGGCAGCACCAGCCCGAATTCCTCGAGCACGCCGCGCGGATCGATCACCGCCCGCGACCGGTAGGGCGGCGCCTTGTACCACACCGGCGGCAAGCCAAGCACCGACCAGGGATAGCAGGAGCACAGCGTGCAGACGACGAGGTTGTGGGTATCCCCGGTGTTGAAAACCGCCTGCATGTGCTCGCCTTGGCGCCCGCTATAGCCCAGCGATTCGATCGCCGCCGTCGCATCGCGCTTCAGCCACTCGGCAAAGGCGGGATCGCTCCACGCCTTGGCCACCACCCTGGCGCCGTTGCGCGGGCCGATTTTCGTCTCGTAGGTATCGACGATGACGTCGATCGCGGCCGGATCGATCAGCCCCTTGCGGGTCAGGATGGTTTCGAGCGCCCGCACCCGGGCGGCAAACGGATCGAGTTCGTTGTCATGGTCATGATCGTGGGACATGACGGCAAATTACGGTTCCGACCCGCCGGCCGCAAGCTCCATGGCTTGGGCCAACGGGGACCGGCGTCTTGCCTGCCCTGCTACTCGGCGGCCGTCTTCTGCGGCTCAGCCGGGATGTCGTCATTGGTGCCGAACAGCGAAGGCTGATCGCCTTCTTCGACCAGATGCATCTCGCCCTTGCGCTTTGGCAAGAGACCGACGAGCCAGCCGGAGAAGTTCTCCATATAGACGTAGATCACCGGCGTCACGAACAGCGTCAGCGCCTGCGAGGCGAGCAGGCCGCCGACGACGGCTACGCCCAGCGGCTGGCGAAGTTCCGCGCTGGCGCCGGTACCGAGCGCGATCGGAAACGTGCCCATCAGTGCCGCCAGCGTCGTCATCATGATCGGCCTGAACCGCATCAGGCAGGCCTTGTGGATGGAGTCCGTGGCCGACATGCCTTCTCGTCGCAGTTCGAGCGCGACGTCGACCATCATGATGCCGTTCTTCTTGACGATGCCGATCAGCATCAGGATGCCGATCACCGCGATGACCGACAGGTCCATGCCGGCGAAGCGCAGCGCCACGAGCGCTCCCAACACCGCCGATGGCAGGCCCGTGAGAATGGTGAGCGGGTGGATGAAGCTCTCATAGAGGATGCCGAGCACGATATAGATGGTCAGGATCGCGCCGCCGATCAGCAGGCCCTGGTTGGCAAGTGAATCCTGGAAGGTCTTGGCCGTGCCGGCAAAAGTGGTCGAGATCGCCTTCGGCATGCCGATCTGCTCTTTGATCGCGTTGATGCGCGTCACGCTGTCGCCGAGCGCCACGCCTTGCGGCAGATTGTAGGAGATCGTCACCGCCGGGAGCTGACCGAGTTGGTTGACGGTCAAAGCTCCAGCCGTGCGATCGACCCGGGCGAAGGCGCCAAGCGGCACCAACCTGCCGCTCGCCGTCCTGACCTGAATGGCCAGCATCCGCTCCGGCGACCATTCGATTTTCGGATCGAGCTCCATGACGACCTCGTAGCTGTCGGCCGAACCGAAGATCGTCGAGACCTGTGCGGTGCCGAAACCGCCATAGAGACTTGAACGCAGCGTATCGGTGTCGATGCCGAGTTGGGCGGCCTTGTCACGGTCGACCACCAGCGTTGCCTGCAGCGCATTGTTCTGCAGATCGCTGGTGACGTCGGTGAAGGTCGCGTGGTCCGCCGCCATGGCGTCGTCCATCTTCTGCGCCCAGATATCGGCCTGCGCCGTATCGAGGCCTTGCACGACAAGCTGATAAGCGCTGGCGGAGGAACGCGAACCGAGCCTGAGGTTCTGCACCGGCTGCATGTAAGTTTCGATACCGGCCACACTGGAAAGCTGCCGCCTCAGATCGGCCTGCACCTTCTCGATGTCGGGGCGCTGGCTCTTATCCTTGAGCTGCACATAGAGACGGCCCTGATTGAGGGCGCTGCCCCCACCGCCGACTGACCAGGCCACATGTGTTACGTATGGGGAATGCGAGAAGACATCGGCAACCTGGCTCTGCAGTTTGACCATGGCGTCGAAGGAAATGTCCTGCCGGGCAATCGTCGTCACCGACACTTGGCCGATATCCTCTTGTGGGAAAAAGCCTTTTGGAGAAATCTGGATCAGCCATACCGACAGTGCAGCCGTTCCGATGAAGACCAGAAACACTAGGAAGGTGTGCCGCAGGCAGAAGGTCAAAATCCAGTCATAGCTACGTGTGAAAAGATCATGCCTGTGGCCACCGCCATGTGCCTCACGGTCGGCTTTGCTGACAGACAGCAGCCGCGAACAAAGCATGGGCGTCAGCGTCAGCGACACGAACATCGACGCCAGGATCGCGACGGTCACCACGACGGCGAATTCGTTGAAGATGCGCCCGATCACACCGCCCATCAGAAGCACGGGAATGAACACAGCCACCAGCGAGATCGAGATCGAGATGATGGTGAAACCGATCTCGCGCGCGCCTTTCAGCGCCGCGTCGAACGCTGACAGCCCATCCTCTTCCATGTGACGGAAGATGTTCTCGAGCATCACGATGGCGTCGTCGACGACGAGCCCCACCGCCAGTGTCAGGCCCATCAATGAGATATTGTCGATGGAAAAGCCGAACAGGAACATCGCGCCGAGCGTTGCGATCAGCGAAATCGGCACCGCCACCGCAGGAATGATCGTCGCGGTGACACGGCGCAGGAACACGAAGATCACCATCACCACCAGCGCGATGGTCAGAAGCAGCGTGAACTGCACGTCGTTGACGGCCTGGCGGATCGATGTCGAGCGGTCGTTGAGAAGCTTGATCGAGGCAGCTGCCGGCATCTGATCCTGGAACGAGGGCAGCATCGCCTTGACCTTGTCGACCACGTCGACCGTGTTGGCGTCGGGCTGGCGCTGGACTGCGAGGATGATGGCGCGGGTGCCATCATACCAGCTCGCCGTCGTGGTGGTCTGAACCGAATCGATGACACGTGTCACCTCCCCCAACCGCACGGGATGGCCGTTCTTGGTGGCGATGATGAGGTTGGAGAAGCCGGCAGCGTTGGTGAGCTGGGTGTTGGCGGTGATGGTGAGCTGCTGCTTGTTGTTCTGCAGCACGCCGAGCGGCGTGTTGCTGTTGGCGGATGCGATCGCCGTCTGCAACTGGTCGATCGAGATGCCGCGCGCCGCCAGCGCGGTCGGATCAATCTGGACACGCACCGCATATTTCTGCTGGCCATAGATCGAAACCTGCGCCACACCATCGATCGTCGAAAGCGAAGGCGAGATGACATTTTCCGCGAAAGCATCGAGATCCGTCAGCGGGACCGTATCGCTGACCAGCGACATCAAAAGGATCGGCGCGTCGGCCGGATTCACCTTGCGGTAGCTGGGCGGGGCCGTCATCTCCGGCGGCAGTTGCCGCTGCGTGCGCGCGATTGCCGCCTGGACGTCGGCCGCGGCCGCGTCGATGTCGCGGTTGAGCACGAACTGGATGGCGATCGAAGTCTGACCGAGCGAGTTGGTGGTCGAAATGGAATCGATGCCGGCGATGGTCGCGAACTGCTTGATCAGCGGCGTCGCCACGGATGTGGCCATGGTTTCCGGCGATGCGCCAGGCAGCTGTGCCGACACGTTGACCACCGGGAACTCCGCGCTCGGCAGTGCCGCCACCGGCAGGAACTTGTAAGCGAAAATACCGCCCAGAATGAGGGCGAACGACATCAGCAGCGTTGCGACGGGCCTGCGAATGCAGAATTCGGAAATCATTGGGCCGCCTCGCCGGCGTTGGTCGCCTCGGCCACCTTGGGCGCGGCATTCGCCGTGGCCTTGCCTTCATGCACCGCCGCACCGTCCTTCAGCCTTGTCTGGCCTTCGGTGACGACCTTCTCACCGCTTTTCAGCCCTTGGCTGATGGCGCTGTTTTGGCCTTCGGTCAGCGCCACCTGGACCGGCCGCATCTCGACGGTGTTGTCGGGCTTGACCACATAGACGAACGACCCCTTCTGGCTGGGCTGGACCGCGACGGTCGGAACCGAGGTCATCCGCGGCATGACGCCGGCGTCGAGCACGACGTTCACATACTGGCCGGGCCATAGCGAAAGATCGGCATTGGGAATGCTTGCCCGTGTGGCGATTGTGCCCGACGCGGTGTCGACGCTGGAATCGACGAAATCGAGCGTGCCCTTGCCGATCGGCGTCGGGTCGCCGCTTTGGGTCAACGTCACGGCGTTCTGCTGTGGATTGGCAAGCGCCTTGTGCAGCAGCGCAAGGTCGCTTTCCGGCAGATTGAAGTTGACCTGCAGCGGGTCCATCTGGGTGATGGTCACCAGCGGCGTCGCCGTGCTGCTGTTGCCATTGCTGACAGTCACGAGGTCGCCGACGGCGACATTCACGGCACCCAGCCTGCCGGCGATCGGCGCGGTGATGGTGGCAAAGCCAAGCTGGACATTGTCCGCGTCGATCGTCGCCTTGTCGGCATCGACGGTCGCCGCCGCCGCCTTCTGCGCGGCAACGGCCTGATCGTAAGTCTGCTGCGTACCGGCCTGTTTGGCGACAAGGTCCTTGGCGCGCTGAAGATCGGAACTCGAACTGGCGAGCAGCGCCTGGTCCTTGGCAAGTGTTGCCTGGTCCTTGGCGAGTTGAGCCTTCAGCGCCCGGTCGTCAAGCGAGAACAGGAGGTCGCCTGCCTTCACCATCTGCCCGTCCTTGACGTCGATCGACACGATCTGGCTGGAGACGCGCGCGTTGATGTTGACCACGGCCGGAGAGGAGACGAAGCCGATGGCATAGCGGCGGATCGGAAAGTCGGCCGTCGTTGCCGTCGCCGAAACGATCGAGGCCGAACGGGCGCCACCGCCGCCACCGGCCTGTTTGCCGCCTGCCGGCTTGTCGGCCGCCGGCTTGTCTGTCGCGGCGACCTGCTTTGCGCCGATGATCTGCCGTGCCTTGTTCGGCGCGTCTGGCGACAGATAGAGCCAGGCCGCGCCGACACATGCGACCGCAAGCAAGGATAGAATGACTTTTCCACGCATCGACAAAAAGACCTCTCCGTCCGACACGCCATAGCCAGGTGGTCGTATTCTAGCGCAATTCACGGCTCATTGCCGCGATTTCGCCGAATAGATAGGACGTGGGTTTGTCCGAAAAGGGCCAAAACACGGCATTACGAAGATTTAATGTGCACTGCACAATAGTTGTGCAGCCGGGCCGATGGGACACATTCAGCGTCGTGAGACGAGATCACGCACTTTCGTCCGGCCTCAACCAGGCCGGCTTTGGGGGCTTTCATGCCGTGAGTTACTTGGCAAGCCATCTCGTCGAAGCCATCGGCGCCACGTTGGTTACGTCGCTTTTATGGCGAGCTAGCCTGCGAGGCGTGCCTCGGCATGATTGTCCTTTGGTACGGCCTCCGCCGTCAATCTGAGCCCGAGTGCCCTCATGACGCCGAGCAGGGTTGAAAGTTTGGGATCGCCCTTGTCGCTTAGAGCCTTGTACAGCGCCTCACGTGTCACGCCAGCGTCTTTGGCAATGGATGTCATGCCCCGAGATCTGGCCACGTTGCCGAGCGCATGGGTGATAAGGGCGGGATCGCCGTCTTCGAAGGCCGCTTCGATATAAGCGAAGATTGCCTCCTCGCTGTCGAGGAATTCTGAAGCGTCCCATTTGGTGGTTTCGATGGTCATTTGACCTCCTTCGCCATGCCGATGGCTTTCTTGATGTCAGCCTTTTGTGATGACTTGTCGCCGCCGCAGAGCAGGATAATGATCGTGTTGCTCGCCTTGACGAAATAGATGCGATAGCCCGGACCATGGTCGACCCGCAATTCGCCGATGCCATCGAAAAACTTGGCATCGCCAAGGTTGCCAAGCTCGACACGATCGATCCGAATCTGAATGCGAGCCTTGGCGCGGACATCCTTGAGGGACTTTAACCAGCCGGCGAATTCAGCTGTTTTCCGGACTTCGATCATGGATCGCTTTGTAATCCATAGTTCACAAATAGTCAAAATAGATGTGAACCAGAGTTTACAGAATGCCCCCGCTTTGTGCGTGCCGCGCCTGAAGGCCTTAACTTACCGCAGCATTGGCCAAAGCGTCGCCGCCAGCAGCACGCCCATGGCTATGTTGAACCATTTCAGCCGCATCGGGTCGGACAGGAAACCGCGTAACGCCGTACCGAATCCCGCCCAGACCGAGACGCTGGGAAGATTGACCACGGTGAAAGCCATGCCAATCAGGACGACGGACAGGAACGGCCGCTCCGGATTGGTGTAGACGGCCATCGCGGTGATCGCCATCACCCAGGCCTTGGGATTGACCCATTGGAAAGCCGCCGCATCGATGAAGCGCATCGGCCGCGCATCCGTCTCACCCTTGCCGCCAAGCGAGCGTGACATCGCGATCTTCCAGGCCAGGTAGAGCAGATAGACGGCGCCGGCTATCTTCAGCCCGGTGTGCAGCGTCGGGAACGCGGTCAGCACCGCGCCAAGCCCGAAGCCGACGGCGAGCAACAGGACGAGAAAACCGATGCTGATGCCGAGCATGTGCGGCACGCTTCTGACCAGTCCGAAATTGACGCCGGAGGCCAGCAGCATGAGGTTGTTCGGCCCCGGCGTGATCGACGTCACGAAGGCATAGACGAGCAGTGCGAGGAATGCATCGAGTGACATCGGGCTCACTAGCGCAATTCCAGGAAAAGTGCGTAGCGGTTTTCCATCCGAAATTGCGTAAAAACAGGAAGGTCAGCAATATTGACTTAGATACCCGAAGCACCTGCCGCAACAGCAATCCGTTGGTCCACTCGCGGCCGCTGGCTGCCCATGATCATGAAGCCGGCAACCGCCTGTCAACGACAGCCATGCCCTGCTCCCTGCCGCGTAGCCGGCGCAACCCCTTCCGCCTTGGCGTATTCTCCGGCAGCTTTACGCCGTGAGCGAGACCGAGGCCGGCAAGAACCCGGATGAAGATCCAGCCAAGGTCGATCTGCCCCCGCTCCAGGCCGAGCCGCGCCGATTCGGGAAAGGCGTGATGATTGCCGTGAAAACTCTCGCCGAACGTGACCAATCCGAACCGTGGCAGATTGTAGCCCTGCACCGCCACGCCATCCACGCACCATCCCTGGTCCCCGCCCCGATGCGCGAAATGGCCGACCAGCCAATGTCCGGTGAGGGATACCGAAACACGCACCGCGATGCCCCAGACGACCCAGCTCCAGCCGCCGACAGCCAAGAACAGAACGGCCCATGGCAGCTGCTGCAGCATCCATGTGCGTTCCAGGAATTTGTAGAACCGGTCATTCCTGATCGACGGCTCGATGACGAAATCGGGCGGATCGCGCAAGACGACCGCGCAATGCATCTGCCAGAAGGCGTCGATGAAAAACGGCCGGCGGTGCGCATGCAGGTCGTGGCAGGCCGCCTGGCGCTGTGCCCAGTCACGGATGTCATGCGCATGGATCATCCCGAAAGGGCCGGCCATGCCGACCAGAACGCCGAGATAGACCAGCGCGTGTTCGATCCAGATATGGACCTTGAAGGAGCGATGGATGAGCAGCCGGTGCATGCCGACCGAATGCCCGGCGCAGATCGTCACCGCGCTCGTGACGACGAACAGGAGAAAGGCGCTCCAGCTGAAGGTAAGCGGTCCGAACACGATGGCGACAACCGTCATCGCGCCGACCCAGATCGACTTGGCCGGCATCCAGACAACCCTGCCATCGCGCGCGTCGCTGTCTTGTCGAGAAATCATTCTGCCCGTGGATATGGTCTTCATCGGGAACCCCTCCTCGCATGAACATTTTCCGAACCACAGCCTTGCCTTTTGGCGTCCCGGCCAGTATTTAGGCAATAAGCTAATCATCTATTATGCCGGATTAGGTATTTAGGCAATAGTCTAAATGACGTTCGGGAAAATACCGGCAGGCGTCTCGACGATGTCTGCGATTACGAGGTGCGCACAGTGGTCGAGAAAGCAGAACAGGAGGCTGAGGCCGGCATCGCCGCCAGCGGGGCGATCCAGCGCGTGTTCGAGGCGCTGTCGTCGGCGCCCCGGCGCAGGATTCTCGCCTACCTCGCCCACTCGTCGCTGACTGCGGGCGAGATCGCGGCGCGCTTCGACATGTCGAAGCCATCGATCTCGCAGCACCTGAACATTCTGGAGACGGCCGGCCTCATCGCCAGGGAGCGTCAGGGACAGTTCATCCACTACTCGCTGGTCGAGAACAATCTGGTGAACACCCTGAACGGCTTCGTTCAGGATGTCTGCCCGGTGTCGCGGCCGCTGAAAAGGGAAAGCAAGGCCCTGGCCAGCGGCAAGGTCGAGGCCCCATCGGCAAAACCCGAGGACTGATCCGTGTCGGCCTACATCCCCTGCGAGCCGCGGTTCATCGCCGCCACGCCGGTGCGGCAGATCTCGACCAGGCCGAGCGGCTTCATGATGGCGATGAATTGGTCGATCTTGGAGCCCTTGCCGGTGATCTCGAAGATGAAATGCTCGGTGTTGGCGTCGATGACACTGGCGCGGAAGGCGTCCGCCAGCCGCAGCGCTTCGACCCGGGCCTCGCCGGTGCCGGCAACCTTGACCAGCGCCAGTTCCCGCTCCAGCGGCCGCTCCTGCCCGAACTCGTGCGAACGCACGGTGAGATCGACGACGCGGTGGACCGGCACGATGCGCTCGAGCTGATGCTTGATCTGTTCCAGCACATGCGGCGTGCCGCGCGTCACGATGGTGATACGCGACAGGTGTTTTTCGTGCTCGGTCTCCGAGACGGTCAGGCTCTCGATGTTGTAGCCGCGCCCCGAAAACAGGCCGATGACCCGGGCAAGCACGCCCGGCTCGTTATCGACCAGCACTGAAAGCGTGTGGTTTTCCGGCCTCTCCGTCTCCTTGGCGATGAAGTAGGCGGACCCGGTGGGTTGAAGGTGCTGTGCGTTCATGACATGAATCTCAAATTCTGGATCTAATTATCTGTTTTCGCACGGCTTCTTTTGACAAGCCCTGCCTCGGCTCGTCGTCTACACCAGTTCCCTGCCCTTGGCGTCGACGGCATTGGCAACCGCCTCGTCGGTCGCCTCGTCGGGCAACAGCATCTCGTTATGCGCCTTGCCCGAAGGGATCATCGGGAAGCAGTTGGCGAGCGTTGCCACGCGGCAGTCGAACAGCACCGGCTTCCTGACCGAAATCATCTCCTTGATCGCGTCGTCCAACTCGTCGGGCTTGTCGCAGCGAATGCCGTGGCCGCCATAGGCCTCGGCCAGCTTGACGAAGTCCGGCATCGCCTCGGTGTAGGAATGCGACAGACGATTGCCGTGCAGCAGTTGCTGCCACTGCCGCACCATGCCCATATACTGGTTGTTGAGAATGAATATCTTGATCGGCGCGTCGTGCTGCACCGCCGCACTCATCTCCTGCATGGTCATCTGCACCGAGGCGTCGCCGGCGATGTCGACGACCAATGCATCGGGATGCGCGATCTGCACGCCGAGCGCGGCCGGCAGGCCGTAGCCCATCGTGCCCAGCCCGCCCGACGTCATCCAGCGGTTCGGCCTCTCGAAATGATAGTGCTGCGCCGCCCACATCTGGTGCTGACCGACCTCGGTGGTGATGTAGGTGTCCATGGTCTTGGTCAGTTCATAGAGCCGCTGGATGGCGTATTGCGGCATGATCACGTCGTTGTTCATCTTGAAGGCGAGTGAATCGCGCGCGCGCCATTTGGCGATCTGCTCCCACCAGGGATAGAGCGCCTTCTTGTCGGTCTTGGCGGTTGCCCGCCACAGCCGCACCATGTCTTCCAGCACCCGGCCGACATCGCCGATGATAGGCACTTCGGTGTGGACGTTCTTGTTGATCGAGGACGCATCGATATCGATATGGATTTTTCGCGAGTTCGGCGAAAACGCATTCAGCCTGCCAGTGATACGGTCGTCGAAGCGCGCGCCGATGCAGATCATCACGTCGCAATCATGCATGGCCATATTGGCCTCGTAGGTGCCGTGCATGCCCAGCATGCCCAACCAGTTCTTGCCCGAGGCGGGGTAGGCGCCGAGACCCATCAGCGTCGAGGTGATCGGGAAACCGGTGAGGTCCACCAGTTCGCGCAGGAGATGGCTCGCTTCCGGGCCGGAATTGATGACACCGCCGCCCGAATAGATGATCGGCTTCCTGGCGGTGGCCATCAGTTCGACCGCCGCCTTGATCTTCTCCAGGTCGCCCTGAACCTTCGGCTGGTAGCTGGTGCGCGGCGCGATCTGCGGCGGGACATAGAAGCCCTTGGCGAACTGCACGTCCTTCGGGATGTCGACCACGACCGGACCGGGACGGCCGGTCGTCGCGACATGGAAGGCCTCGTGGATGGTCGCGGCGAGCTCGTTGACGTCCTTCACCAGCCAGTTGTGCTTGGTGCAGGGGCGCGTGATGCCGACCGTATCGCATTCCTGGAACGCGTCGGAACCGATCAGCGAAGTCGGCACCTGGCCGGTCAGGCAGACCAGCGGGATCGAATCCATCAGCGCGTCCTGCAGCGGTGTCACCGCATTGGTCGCGCCGGGACCCGATGTCACCAGCATGACGCCGGCCTTGCCGGTCGACCGCGCATAGCCCTCGGCTGCGTGGCCGGCGCCCTGCTCGTGCCGCACGAGAATGTGCTCGACCTCGTCCTGCTGGAAAATCTCGTCATAGATCGGAAGAACGGCGCCGCCCGGATAGCCGAAGACATGCTTGACGCCATTATCCTTCAGCGCCTGCACCACCATTTCGGCGCCAGTCATTTCCCTACTTGGCACTTCGCGCCGCTCACTCTGTCCATTGTTCATCGGTCTGGTCCCGTACTGCCGCCATTTGGGCGTTGCTGGTCGTTTAGTCGTGTTTCAGGCAATAAAAAAGGCCCCCGAGGGAGCCTGTGTGTGCGCATGGGAGGTCTTCGCCCGGCGGTTACACCGCCTTGCCCACGCGCCTTCCTACGAGAATGAGTGCCGTTTTCATGGTGGCGGACCATAAAGGCGAACGCGCGGGGTCGTCAATGGGGTACGGCACGAATTCACTCGCCTGTGAGATGGGGTTCCGCCACGCGCTACCATAGTACAGTTGAGCCCGTCCCATCGACGCACCACTATCCCGGGCTGACGACGTGCCTGGGAGGAGACGCGTTGCCGGCGAATGGGAGTCCCTTCCCCAGGTAGGGAGGTCCTGGCCGGCCGCTTGCTGTTCCAGTGGAAGCCTGAACAGGCGTTCTTGGAAACCGACAACCGGAGGAGAAACCATGCTCGAGAGAACACCCACAACGAAGGCACAAGCGCTGCTCGACAAGTTTGGCAAGGCGCTGGAGACCGGCGACATCGACGCGGCCGTCAACTGTTTCCAGGCGGATTGCTACTGGCGCGACCTCGTCACCTTCACCTGGAACCTGAGGACGATGGAGGGCCAGGATCAGGTGCGCGACATGCTGACGGCAACCCTGGCTGGGACCAAGCCGAGCGACTGGAAATTGGCCGAAGGCGAGGAGGCGACCGAGGCGGACGGCGTCACCACCGCCTGGATCACCTTCGAAACCGAAGTGGCGCGCGGCTTCGGCCTGGTACGGTTCAAGGGCGACCTGATCTGGACCTTGCTCACCACCATGGCCGAACTCAAGGGCCATGAGGAAAAGGCGGGGTTCACCCGCCCGCTTGGCGCCAAGCACGGCCACGGCAAGGACAGGAAATCCTGGCGCGAGGAACGTGACGATGAACTCGCCGAACTCGGCCGCAGCAAGCAGCCTTATGTCGTGATCATCGGCGGCGGCCAGGGCGGCATCGCGCTCGGCGCGCGCCTGCGCCAGCTCGGCGTTTCAGCCATCATCATCGAGAAGAACGAGCGCCCCGGCGATTCCTGGCGCAAGCGCTACAAGTCGCTCTGCCTGCACGATCCGGTCTGGTACGACCATCTGCCCTATATCGACTTCCCCAAGAACTGGCCGGTCTTCGCGCCCAAGGACAAGATCGGCGACTGGCTCGAGATGTACACGAAGGTGATGGAGCTGAATTACTGGTCCTCCACCTCGGCGAAATCCGCGAAATACGACGAGAAGGCCAAGGAATGGACCGTCGTGGTCGAACGCGACGGCGAAGAGATCGTGCTCAAGCCCAAGCAGTTGGTGCTGGCCACTGGCATGTCCGGCAAGGCGAACTGGCCCAAATACAAGGGCCAGGACATCTTCAAGGGCGAGCAGCAGCATTCCTCGACCCATCCAGGTCCCGACAAATACCGAGGCAAGAAGGTCGTTGTCATCGGCTCCAACAACTCCGCCCACGACATCTGCGCGGCACTCTGGGAGGGTGGCGCGGACGTCACCATGGTGCAGCGTTCCTCCACGCACATCGTCAGGTCCGACACCCTTATGGATATTGGGCTCGGCGCGCTCTACTCGGAGCAGGCGGTCGAGAACGGCATGACGACGCGCAAAGCCGACATGATCTTCGCCTCCCTGCCCTACCGCATCCTGCACGAATTCCAGATCCCGCTTTACCAGCAGATGAAGGAACGCGACGCCAAGTTCTACGCGGACCTGGAAAAGGCCGGCTTCCTGCTCGACTGGGGCGATGACGGCTCGGGCCTCTTCATGAAATATCTGCGCCGTGGTTCAGGCTACTACATCGATGTCGGCGCCTGCGACCTCGTCATCGACGGTTCGATCAAGCTCAAGAGCGGACCAGGCGCCGCGGTTCAGGAGCTGACGCAAACCGGTGTCAAATTCGCCGATGGAACCGAATTGCCGGCGGATCTCGTCATCTATGCCACCGGCTACGGCTCGATGAACGGCTGGGCGGCGGACCTCATTTCGCAGGAGGTGGCTGACAAGGTCGGCAAGGTCTGGGGTCTTGGCTCCGACACCGCCAAGGATCCCGGCCCCTGGGAAGGCGAGCAACGCAACATGTGGAAGCCGACCCAGCAGGAGGCGCTGTGGTTCCATGGCGGCAACCTCCATCAGTCGCGCCACTATTCGCAATATCTGGCGCTGCAGCTAAAAGCCCGGCAAGCTGGCTTGCCCACACCGGTCTACGGATTGCAGGAGGTCCATCACAAGGCTTAGTCCTGCCTCTTGGGGTTTGAACGAAACCGCGGCGGCGGGACGGCTGGGCCCGCCGCTCGGATGATCGACAACCGGGGCGGAAGCACTTACGTCAGCCAAACGCTCGCCGCAGGTCTCCGGCCGGTATGCGGCCACCGAGCTTTCACCATCGAAGCACGAATACATGGGCTGTCTTCTCTGGTGACTCGTTGCGTCAGGCACGATTGGCGAAGTCGTGCACGACGCGCTGCAGCAACGGCACATAGTCGCGGAACGCCCGCGTTCGCATATTGGCGACCTTGCCGCCCTCGTCCCAGATGCGAACCCGCACCGCATCCTCGTGGAACGGGTTCTTGCGGAACACGGCGACCTCGTCGGCACTCATCGGTCCGCCCTGCAGCGACAAGGTGTGGACCGAAGCCGGCGACAGCCTGGAGAAATAGGTCGGGTCCGTGGCGCAGAGATAGCGTTTGGCGGCGACGTGCAGCCGGACGCATTCGACGATGACAGGCGGGAAGAACGGCGCCAGCACCTCGCCGCCGGCCTCGTCATGGTGCTTGTCCTCGACATCGTCGGGGGAATAGGTGCCGAACTCGCTGGTGTAGTGGCCGATGTCGTGCAGCAGCGCGGCGGCCACCAGCACCTCGGGCGCTCCGTCCTGTTCCGCCAGCCAAGCTCCTTGCAGCATGTGCTCGGACATCGTCACCGGCTCGCCGAGATAGGATTCGGCACCCCGGCGCTCAAAAATGTCGGCGATGAATTCGACGATGGTGTCCGCGTTCAGATCCTGGCCGCTCATTCCGCAGCCTCCTTGAAGCCGTGTTCGATCGCGGCGAGCGTCGACAGCAGGCCGTCCTTGTCCGCGTAGCATCCCTGCAGCCAGCGCTTGCCGGTGCCGGAAAACGCCTTGCGGGCATGCATGACGCGGGTGTTGTCGACGATGAAGGCCTGGCCGGGCTCAAGCTTGAAGGTGACTTCGAAGGACGGATCCTCGATCAGTTCGGCGAAGCGGCGGTAGGCGCCATAGTAGCGATCCATGTCGGCGAACGGCACATCGACGGTCGGCGCCAGCGAGCGGTTGTTGAAGCGGATGCAGATCAATTCGCCATCGGGTCCGAGCTCGATCATCGGCCGTTTGGACTGCAGCCGCACACCGGACGACCCTGCATATTCGAACCGTGCCGCATGGGAGCTCAACAGCCGAAAACCTTCGGGATTTTCCGCCTGCAAGGCGGCCGCCACGGCAAAGCCGTCGACGACGCTGGATTCACCGCCCTTCACCGTGTTCTCGATGCAGGACAGGATCTGCAGCGTCGGTACCGGATCCCGATAGGGATTGTCGGTATGCGCCTGCAGGCCGAGATTGGTGTAGGCGAGGTTGTTCGGATTGACCTCGGCGCGCACTTCGAACCAGCGCCCGTAATTGGTCTCCCTGATGTAGCCGAACAAGTCGGATACCTTGCACAGCGCCCCGGATTCGGCCGGCAGCCCGTCCATCACTGCAAACCCGTAAGTCCTCACCGCCGAAAGCCATTCGCGCAGGACACTGCGGCCATGGAAGGCCGCCGGATAGCTGGCGCGCGGCACCGAGTTCTGCATCGTCGCCTTGGTCCAGCGCTGGATGACATCGCCTGTCCAACCGGGCTGGCGTGTCTCGTCGCGATCATAGGCGTTTGCATCAAGCCATTGGGCGGGAAAGCTGACCGTTTTTCCCTCCGGTTCGAAGCTGATCTCCAGCGCTTCGGCCTTGATCGAAGCAGCGCCAATTCTCGTACCGGCCGGAATGTCGAGGATGGTGACCAAGCGCTGGCCATTGCCGGCGCTGCGCGTCTTGTCGTCGAGCGCATTGTCGCGCAGCCAGATGGCGTGAAAGCGGGTGCGCCTTCCATCCTGCCAGCCAAGTTCGATTGTTCTGCCTTCGTCGCCGATCAGCGCGTGGGTCAACATGGAGATCAGGTCCTGTGTTTATCCGCCCACGGCCAGATCCTGGGCTTCGATTGCATGTTGAGCGCACCGCAGGCATAACTCAAATTATCATTTTTTAGCCAAAGGCCGAATTCTCGTAATGGCTCGGAGATTTATCCCCACGCTGCCTCCACTCGACTGGCTGCGCAGTTTCGAGGCCGCGGCACGGCTGTCGAATTTCACCGCGGCGGCTGCCGAACTCGGCCTGACCCAGGCGGCCGTCAGCCAGCATATCCGGCTGCTCGAGGAACGGCTGAAGACGCGGCTGTTCTCGCGGCTGGCGCGTGGGGTCGCGCTCTCGCCCGAGGGCGCCGCCTACCTGCCGCACATCCAGTCGGCCTTCGCCACCATTGGCAGCAGCACCACGGAATTGTTCGAACCGCGCGCCGTCCGGACCGTCCAGATCCGGGCGCCGATCTCGTTTGCCTTGCTGGCATTGGTTCCGGCGCTGCCCGATCTCGCCGAGGCGCTGCCGCGTATCCAGCTCGATCTGGCGACGATCCACCGCCCGACCGACTACGATCTGCCGGGCTCGGCGCTCGACATTCGTTTCGGCAATGGATCCTTTCCTGGACGCGAGGCCGAGAGGCTGACCGCCGAGCGGCTTGTACCGGTGGCAAGTCCGGCTTTGGCCAAGGCCGCCGACTGGACATCGCTGCCGCTGCTTCTCGTGGCCGGCGCGCGCGAGATGTGGTCGGAATGGTTCGCGGCGGCCGGATTGGCCGGCCATCCCCAGCGGTCTCATCGCTTCGACAGTTTCGTCGCCGCGATGGAGGCGGCGAGCGCCGGTGCCGGCGTGCTTCTGGGGTCGCGCCCGTTGATCGACGCGGCGCTCGACAGTGGGGCGCTGGTCCCGCTTTCCGATTTTGAGCTCCCCAGCACGTCGGGGCATTTTCTGACCAGGCCGTCGACCGCGCATCTGACCAGCGCCGAGCAGGATTTCCGCCACTGGCTGCTGAAGCGCCTTGCCGGAAATGCCCAGACCTGACTGGCGCTACCGCGATGCTGTGCCGATACGCTTCCAGTAGATCAGCGTGCCCGTCAGCCCGCCATGCGGCTTCAGCGCATAACCCGGTACCTCGCCGGCCAGGGTGAAGCCGAGCTTCTCATAAAGTCCTGAAGCACCCTCCTCCGTCCCCGTATCCAGAACCAGCAGCGTGCGCCCCTTCTCCACCGCGAGGCGTTCGGCGGCCCGCATCAGGCGTGTCCCGACACCCTTGCCCCGCTGCTCGACCGATGTCATCAGCTTGGCGATCTCGGCCCGATGCGGCTGATTGGGCGGGCAGTCGAGCAGCAAGGTGACGGTGCCGACCAGAGTCCCACCGTCCGATGCCCCAAGCACCACTCTTTGCCCTCGTGCCGCCGCGGCCAGCGACGTCTCCCAGAATGCCCTTGCCGCCTCCGGCGCCAGCGGATGCATGAAGCTGACCGATCCGCCGGCGGCAACCGTTTCGACCAGCAGATCCGTCAGCAGTGCGAGTGTTTCCTGGCTGGCGGTCAACGGCCCGATTTCTATGGCATTCATATCTGGTCCTCTGGAAACGATTGACGGGATCGACAGCGCTGGCGTCAGTCGAGATGGCGCACACGCCGCCGCTTGCGCGCGGCCTTGATGGCGCTGATGCGTTCGGTGTCCTCTTCCCTGAGATGCCGACCGCGCTCGAGGATTTCGAGCGTGTATTCCTCATAGGTCAGGCCGAGCCGTTCAGCCTTGTCCATGCGCATCAGCATCACTTCGCGGCTCGGCGCCTTCCATGCCTTGGCGTGCGCCGCCTGCCAGGCCAGGAAGATGTAAGGATCGCCCTTGCCCCATGGCGGTCCCTTGTGGTCGTCAAGGGGCGGCCCCCCATTGTGGGAGCGCTTTGGCCGTCTTGCCATGATGTCAGCCCCTGACCAGCGCGACGAGATAGTCGGCGCCCGGCTCCAGCGCATGGAAGGTGCAATCCGACGGCGCCCCAAGTGCCAGGCAGTCGCCGGGCTCGAGCCTGTGCACCTGATCCCCCTCGGTGAATTCGAGTTTTCCCGAAATCAGCCAGATCTGTTGCTTGATGAAGGCGTAGGAAGCCGCCGGCAAGCTGACTTTCGCGCCTGCCGGCAGATGGACCTTGATCAGTTCGAGCGGCATGTCGCAGGCCGGCGACAGATGCCGCCTGACATAGCCCGTATCGGGGTCGCGCCACACCGGCTGGTCGGCCGTGCGCAGCAGCCCGCCGCCTTGCAATTCCGCGCGCGCGATGAGGGTCGAGAGCGTCATGCCGAAGGCCGCCGCAATGCGCACCAGAAGCGCGGCGGTCGGGCTGGTCATGCCGCGCTCGATCGTGCTCAGCATCGCCTTGGAAACGCCGGACCTCTCGGCGAGTTCGGCCAGCGACCAATCCCGCATGATTCTCTCGGCGTGAATGCGCCTGCCGATGGTCGTGGAAATATCGTTCGCTATATCATCCATTCGTCCATTATAGCGAAACAGGAACCCGAGTGAAGAGCCATCTCACGATAATTTTCACCCGGACCTTAATCCTCTCTACACCATCCGACCTCATCCGACCTTAACCCCCGATCCTGTAGGGTCCGGTCTCCAGGGAAATGGGGATTGGCCTGTCCATGTATGTCGAACGCGAGGCTTCCGTCGGAGAACCGACATCGCAGGAGCGCCGCAACGCAGAGCAGAACGACCGGCGCATCCTGGGCAACGTCGTGCAATGCGACGGCGCGCGCGCCACCATCAGTGCCTATGCCGAGGATGTCGACGGCGCGGTCACCGGCCTGTGGACGGTCGGCAAGATGATCTCCATCAATCTGGGCACCACGCGCACCGTTGGCCTGGTCTATGCGATCGGCAAGTCGGATCGCGCCTGGAGCAATGAGGGCCAGAACGCCATCGAGGTCAGCATCGAGCTGATCGGCGAAGTGCGCGACGGCGCCGAGCCCGGCGCCAAGCCGATCTTCGACCGCGGCATCACCAGCTATCCGCATATCGGCGCCGTCGCGCACCGCATCCGCACCCGCGACCTGCAGGCAGTCTATGACCTGGCCGGCCGCCATTCCCTTACCATCGGCTCGCTGGCGCAGGACGAGGCCATCGCCGCCAACATCGCGATCGACGACACGCTGGCGCGCCATTTCGCCATTGTCGGCACGACCGGCGTCGGCAAGTCGACCGCCGTGTCGCTGCTGCTGCGCAAGTCGATCGCGGCGCGACCCGACCTGCGCATCCTGATCCTCGATCCGCACAACGAATTCGCGGCCTCGCTACCCGAATATTGCGTCAGGGTCGATTCCAAGACACTCGACCTGCCGTTCTGGATGTTCACGCTGGAGGAATTCGCCGAGGTGCTGTTTCGCGGACGCGAAACGGTGCCGGAAGAGATCGACGCTCTTCGCGACCTCGTTCCGATGGCCAAAAACCTCTATCGCAACCCCAATTCCGGCGCCTACCTCAGGCGCGGCAGCGATGCGCTGACCGCCGATACGCCGGTGCCTTATCGCATCGCCGACCTGCTCAAGCAGATCGACGAGCGCATGGGCTTGCTCGAAAGCAAGAACGATCGCCCGACGCTAAAATCGTTGAAGACGCGCATCGAATCCGCGGCTGCCGATCCGCGCTACCGCTTCATGTTCAATTCGCGCCTCATCGAGGACACCATCCACGAGACGATCGGCAACATCTTCCGCGTGCCGCATCATGGTCGCCCGGTAACCTGCTTCGAGATGGCCGGCATGCCTTCGGAAGTGGTCAACTCCGTCTGTTCGGTGCTGGCGCGCCTGGCCTTCGACCTCGCTCTGTGGAGCGAAGGCAAGCTGCAACTCCTGTTTTTATGCGAGGAAGCGCACCGCTACATGCCGGCCGATGCGCGTCTCGGCTTCGCGCCGACCCGGCATGCGCTGTCGCGCATCGCCAAGGAAGGCCGCAAATATGGCTGCTATCTCGGCGTCGTCACCCAGCGCCCCGGCGAGCTCGACCCGACCATCCTGTCGCAATGCTCGACCTTCTTCGCCATGCGGCTCGCCAACGAGCAGGACCAGGCGATCATCCGCTCGGCAATAGCCGATTCGTCCGCCTCCACGCTCGCGTTCCTGTCCTCCATGGGCCAGCGCGAAGCAATCGCCTTTGGCGAAGGCGTGGCGACGACCATGCGGCTGAAATTCGAAAGACTGCCCGCTCACCTGCTTCCCGGCACGGCCAAGCGCGACGAAGAAGTGACGTCGAAAGCCGGCGAGGTCGATCTGGTGGCGATCGTCGAGCGGCTGCGCAACGTGCCGAAACCGCAGAGCCAGGCGATGGCCTTCGCCGAGGTGGTCGATTCCGGCCGGCAGGCCGGCGACCCCGACTACCGCAAACCGTCATCGGCGGCCCGCGTGCAGTCGGACGAAGATTTCGACACGCGCTACGGCCTCAAACCCGCCACCTTCGGCCTGCGCCCGCAGAACGATTGAGCTTAACCGCTGCTTTCGCGTCAAATTTCCGTGGTTTCTGCTTCGTTGGACAGCTTGGGTAAATCCCGTCAGGAAATTCGTCAGGCTGAGTCGATTGGTGTCGACTTCGAGAACCGGAGCGGAGCGGACGTTTGGTCCGTGAGCACCGGAAGCGCAGAAGTCGGCATCAAGCGGCCAGCATCACGAATTTAGTGACGGGATTTCAGGCGCAGACGCGATTGCGGCCTTGCCTCTTGGCTTCGTAGAGCTGGCGGTCGGCGCGGCGATAGAACTCCTCCGCCGTTTCCTTGCGGTCCCAGACGGCAAGCCCGACGCTGGTCGTGATCTTGAGCCGGACATTGTTGCCGGAGAGGATCGACATGTTGGCGATCGCCTTGCGGATGCGCTCGGCGAATTTGGCCAGAAGGTCCGCCTCCATATTGGGCGTGACAACGGCGAACTCCTCACCGCCCAGGCGCGCCACGACGTCGTGATAGCGTGTCATGTCCTTGAGGCAACTGGCGACCGCCCTGAGCACCTCGTCGCCGACATCGTGGCCATGCGTGTCGTTGACCTGCTTGAAATGGTCGAGATCGAGGATCATCAGCCCGACCGGCTTTTCGATGCGGCGGAACTCCTCGAGATATTCCTTCAGCGCGTCATCGAAATAGCGTCGGTTCTGCATGCCGGTCAGGCCATCGGTCAGGGCGGCGTGCTCGAGCGTTTCGGAGCGGGCGCTGAGCGAAACCGTCATGGCGCGAAGTTTGCCTTCTTCCGTCGCCTGTTTGCGGATCAGCGGGTAGATGAAGAAGACGCCGAAAAACAGCGCGGTCGCAAGCAGCACGCCCGTCGCGAACAACAGCTTGTTGAGGTAGATGACCTTGTCCAGGCCCGACTGCGTATGGAGTTCCGGGGCAAAGGATTGCAAGAGCCCATAGGAGTGCAGCGTCACCAGGCCGGCAGCCAGGATCACGAAGATGAAGACGAAGAAAGCGGATTCCGCCTTGTGGAAACGCATCTGCTCCCCGATGGAAAAGTACCCCAGGACCTTATGGCATGGACCGGCTTACGGAGCGTTAATTCCGGCAACTTCGGCGGGAACCTTGCCCTCAAGATCAACTTTTCAAGTTGCATTAGCAACAAGTGTTTGGATCGTGGTTTCGAAATTGTCATCGGGGCGCAATCTTCGCCATTCCGGCCCCAGCTGATGTCGAAACCAGGTCGCCTGCCGTTTGGCATACTGCCTGGTCGCGATCTTGGCGCGCTCGATCGCCTCGGGAAAGCTCGATTGCCCTGCCATTGCGGCCTGCAGCTCGCGAACCCCGATCGCCTTCATCGCCGGCAGGTCTGGATCCAGATGAAGGGCCGCAAGCTGCTTGACTTCCTCCAGCGCGCCCTTGTCCAGCATCCGGTCGAAACGTCTTTCGATGCGGTCGACCAGCGCAGCCCGATCCGGCTCGATGACCAGGAAATGCGCGCTCTGCCTGTCGATCAGCGGCCGGCCGCGCTCGGCCTGCCATTCGAGGATCGACCGGCCGGACGCGTCGAGCACCTCGAGCGCCCGCACGATGCGCTGGCTGTCGGTCGGCTTCAACAGCATGGCGGCTTTCGAATCCTCGTGCAGCAGGATGCCATGCAATTTGACCGCGCCGTGCTCCTTCAATTCATAGCGCCAGCGGTCGCGTATCCGCTGCGGGATATCAGGTATTTCCGAAATGCCCTCGGCCAGCGCGCGAAAATAAAGGCCTGTGCCGCCGACGAAGATTGGCCGCCGCGAGAACGCTTCGTCAGGCCGTTCGAAGAACGTGCCGTCATCGATGAGTTTCAGCACGTCGCGCAGCCAGGCACCGGTCGAGTAGGCGGAGCTGGGATGCACATGCCCGTAGAGAAAATGCGGCGCTCGTGCGAGCTCGGTCGCCTCCGGCCGGGCGGTCAGAACGTCGAGAACCGAATAGCCCTGCATGGAATCGGTGTTGACGATGACGCCGCCTGTGCGTTCGGCCAGTTCGAGCGCCAGCGCCGACTTGCCGCTGGCGGTTGGCCCGGCTATCAGGATCGCGTTCTTCACGCGGCCTTTGCCCGCATCCGTCCCGGAATTCTCGATGCCGCTCATTGCCACGCTTGTTTCCCATCCCGCTGACCGCACTCTGTCGCCGTCGCTTGCGAATATGGCCTCACGGTCGGTGGGCGCAAGCGCTGTCATCTGGCTGGCCGAGGGGATTGCCTGCGATCTTGCCTTGCCGCCAGTGGCGCAGGCTGATGAAACGATTGCAAACCTTCGTGCCGCATTGGCCGTCGAGCCCATCGACGTGATCGTCCAGCAGGCCGAAACACGTCGCAAGAAAATCCTTCTCGCCGACATGGATTCGACCATGATCGACCAGGAGTGCATCGACGAACTGGCCGACGAGATCGGCGTCAAGGATCACGTGGCCGCCATCACCGCGCGATCGATGAATGGCGAGATCGCCTTCGAGCCGGCGCTGCGCGAGCGCGTGGCACTGCTCAAGGGTCTCGATGCCGCCGTGGTCGAGCATATCGTCGCCAATCGGCTGACGCTGGCTTCGGGCGGCCGCGCGCTGGTCCAGACCATGCGCGCCAACGGCGCCTGGACGGCGCTCGTCTCGGGCGGCTTCGAGGTGTTCACCACGCGCATCGCTGCGATGCTTGGCTTTCAGGAAAACCGCGCCAACAGCCTGCTCGACCAGGATGGACGCTTCACCGGGCTGGTCGGCGAGCCGATCCTCGGCCGCGCCGCCAAGGCCGAGGCGCTGCTCGAAATCTGTGCGCGCCTTGGCCTGACGCCGGCCGATGCCATCGCCGTCGGCGACGGCGCCAACGATCTCGACATGATCCGCCTGGCCGGCACCGGTGTCGCGCTCCATGCCAAGCCTAGCGTCGCGGCGCAGGCAAAAGTCCGGATCGACCATGCCGACCTAACCGCGCTGCTCTATCTGCAGGGCTACAGGAAGGAAGAATTCGTGCAATGAAACCAATCCGTACCGAACGCCTGATCCTGCGCAATTGGGAGGATCGCGACCGCGAACTCTTTCACCGCATCAATTCCGATGAACGCGTGATGGAGTTCTTCCCGTTCCGCCGCGACCGTGCCACCGCCGACGCCAAGATGGATGAGTTCCGATCCTGGATCGCCGAGGACGGCTATGGTTTTGCCGCCGCCGAGGTCGCGGCCACCGGCGAGTGCATCGGCTTCGTCGGCCTCCTCGAAACCGATCATGTGCCCTCCCTGCCGGCCGGCACGATCGAGATCGGCTGGCGGCTGGCACCGGAATACTGGGGCAAGGGCTACGTCACCGAGGCGGCGGAGGCCTGGCTCGCCTACGGCTTCGAGACGCTGGGCGTCAACGAGATCGTCTCCTTCGCCGTGGCCGACAATCATCGCTCCACCGCCGTCATGAAACGCCTCGGCATGAGCGCCGAGCCGGCCAGCGACTTCGACCATCCCGACATTCCCGACAGCCACCCCGCGCTCAAGCGGCATGTGTTCTACCGGCTGTCTCGCCAGGATTGGCAGGCGAGAAAAAGGGCGGCTCTCTAACCGCCCCTTCCATCAAAATCAGATTTTTGCAGGCCCTACCGGATCAATCCATCCGGATCGTCACGAATCGGAGCTCACCGGTCTTCGAAGCCAGCATCAGCAACGCGTTCTTGCGCCCCTGCTCCTTCAGGGCGCCAATCCGGTCCATGACGTCCTTGGGCGTGGCGACCGATTCCTGCGCGATCTCGGTGATCACTTCGCCCGGCTGGATACCGCGTTCGGCGGCGGCGGAGTCCTTGGCAACATCGGTGATGACGACGCCGGAGACATCGCCGGCGATGCTGAACTTCTTGCGCGTCTCGTCGTTGAGTTCGCCGACCGTCATGCCGAGCACCGCGGCAGTCGAGACGGCCGGAGCCTTGTCGCCGCCCTTGTTCTGGTCGGTGTTGCCATTCTCGCCGCTGGCGAGCTTCTCGCCATCCTCGAGCCGCCCGAGAGTCACCTTCACCGTCTGCTCGACGCCCTTGCGCACGATCAGCACATCGACGGCCTTGCCGACGGGGCTTTCAGCGACGACGCGCGGCAGGTCGCGCATTTCATGGATGTCCTTGCCGTCGAACTTGATGATGACGTCGCCGGCCTGGATAGTGCCGTTGTCGACAGGCCCGCCCTTGATGACGCCGGCCACCAGCGCGCCCTTGGCGGTCGTCATGCCGAGGCTTTCCGCGATGTCGTCCGTCACCGGCTGGATACGCACGCCGAGCCAGCCGCGCCGCGTCTCGCCATATTGGCGCAACTGCTCGACGACGCCCGCGGCGAGTTGCGAGGGAATGGAGAAACCGATGCCGATCGAGCCGCCGGACGGCGAAATGATCGCGGTGTTCATGCCGATGACCTCGCCGGCGCTGTTGAACAGCGGTCCGCCCGAATTGCCGCGGTTGATCGCCGCGTCGGTCTGGATGAAATCGTCATAGGGACCGGAATTGATGTCGCGGTTGCGCGCCGAGACGATGCCGACCGTGACCGTGCCGCCGAGGCCGAACGGATTGCCGACCGCCATCACCCAGTCGCCGACGCGCATCTTGGTGGAATCGCCGAATTTCACCGCCGTCAGCTTGTGGCCTTTCGGATCGACTTTCAGCACCGCGACGTCGGTCTTGGTGTCGGTGCCGACCAGGGTAGCCTTCAAGGTCACGCCATCGGAAAAATTGACCTCGATGTCGTCGGCATCGGCGATCACGTGGTTGTTGGTGACGACGATCCCTTGCTCGGCGTCGATGACGAAACCCGAACCGAGCGATTGCACCTTCTGCGACCCATTGTCCTTGTTGCCGCCGCGGTTCTTGAAGAAGTCATCGAAGAAATCCTGGAACGGCGAGCCTTCGGGCAGCTGCGGCATCGGCACGGCGCCCGGACCTTCGGTGCCCTTCACCGTCTGCGAGGTCGAGATGTTGACCACCGCGCCGAGCACGCCTTCTGCCAGGTCGGCCACCGAGGCAGGTCCATCGGCGGCGAATGTCGGCGTCACGAAGGACGGAACGGCGGCGGTGCCCAGGACAAGCGCTGCCGCGCCGGCGACCAACGTCCGTCGAGCGGCGCGCAAAAGGGTGTTGGATGTCATCGAGAAGCCTCCCGGCATTTCTGAAAGAGAAAAGCGCTTCGACGAAAACGCCGTGTTGCGCCATGATGGCAAGAAATACGGCACGTTTGCGGCTATGGCTATCGGCAGAGTGTAAATCGAGCGTTATTCCGCAAACCGCCCGCCTCTACCCGCCTCGGATCAGCCAGACGACGCCGACACCGATGGCGATCGCCACCAGCCCGCCAATCCGCAGTGCATTCTCCGGCATCGACAGCACTTCGCCCGCGAGTTTCCTCGCAAAGCCGGGGAAGCCGCCGTAGACCAGGCCCTCTATGACGAGGACCAGGCCTATCGCCGCGAAGAAATCCTGCACCGGCCTTTACTGGCCGGTGCTGGGTTGTGTCGTCGGCGCGGCAGGTGCCGTCGTCGGCGCAGCAGGTGCCGCAGCTGGCGCGGCGGGGGCCGGCGGCTTCGCCGGCCCTTCCTTGCCGTCGGGATCGCGGAAGAAGCGGAAGAACTCCGAGCTCGGCGACAGCACCATCGTCGTCCCGGTGTTATCCAGCGCGGTGCCATAGGCGTTCATCGACCGGTAGAAGTCGAAGAAGGCCGGATCACGCTGATAGGCTCCCGCGAAGGTGGCGCTGCGCTGGGCTTCGCCCTCGCCGCGCAGGATCTCGGACTCCTTCCGCGCTTCGGCAACGATCTCGACCACTTCACGATCGGCGCGCGCGGTGATGCGCTGTGCCGCTTCGTTGCCGCGTGCCCTCAGCCGCGCAGCCTCCGCCAGGCGTTCCGCCTTCATGCGGTCGTAGGTCTGCTGCGAGACTTCGGCCGTCAGATCGGTGCGGCGGATGCGGACGTCCTCGATCTGCAAGCCGAGCGACGTGGCGTCGGGCCTGAGCTGATCGCGAACTTCGCGCATCATCACGGCACGCTCTTCGGAGAGCGCGGCCTCGAAATCGCGCAGGCCGTAGACGCGGCGCAAGGCAGCGTCGAGACGCGTCCTGAGCCGCGCTTCAGCCAGTTCGATCTGACCGGACACCGCCGCACGGAAGACGCGCGGATCCGAGATGCGGTAGGCGATGAAGGCATCGACCTCGTAGAACTTGCCGCCCGACACCTGGACGCGGATGTTGTCGAGATCGAAGCGCAGCACCCTGTTCTCGATCAGTTGCACCGTGTCGGCGTCGAAGAACGAGAACGGCGCCTTGAAGTAGATGCCGGGTTCGGTCTTGACGTCGACGATCTCGCCGAAGCGCAGCACCAGCGCCTGCTGGCGCGCATTGACCACGAAGACCGAGGAATAGATCAGGAACAGGATGACCGCGACTACGACGACGAAGATGGGAAGACGGTTGGCCATCACTGGGTACCTCCCGTTTTCGCAGCGGGCGCAGCAGGCGCCGGCGGTTTCGGCTGCAATGCGGGCAGCGGCAGATAAGGCACGACACCTTGTCCGTTGCCCTGTTCGACGATGACCTTGCTCGAGTCCTTCAGAACCCTCTCCATGGTTTCCAGATAAAGGCGTTTGCGCGTGACATCGGGGGCTTTGACATATTCGTCATAGACCGAGATGAAGCGCTGGGCCTCACCTTCGGCTTCCTGCACCACACGGTTCTTGTAGGCGGCCGCGTCTTCGCGGACCTGGGCCGCCTCGCCACGCGCCTGGCCGAGCTTCTGGTTGGAATACTGATTGGCCTGCTCGACGAACTTGTCCTCGTCCTGCTCGGCGCGCTGCACCTCGTCGAACGCGTCCGCAACCTCGCGTGGCGGTGCCGCATCCTCGATGGAGACGGCATTGACCTGTAGGCCGGCCTTGTAGCCGTCCAGCGTCGTCTGGATGATCTCGCGCACCGAGGCGGCAATGCCCTGGCGGTCGTCGCGGAAAATGTCCTGCGCCGGCCGGCGGCCGACGGCTTCGCGCATGGCGCTTTCGGCAACCTGCCTCAGCATGCCGTCCGGGTCGGAGACATCGAACAGGTAAGCGCGGGGATCGGAGACCTGATAGGCAACCGAAAACTGTACATTGACGATGTTCTGGTCGCCCGAAAGCATCAGGCCGTTGCCGCTGGTATTGCCACCGCCAATGTCTACGAGCTGCTCTGAAATCTTGGCCGTCTCGACGGTCTCGAGCGGCCACCAGTGGAAGTGCAGGCCTGGCTGGGAAAGCTGGGCCTTCGGCTTGCCGAAGCGCAGTTCGACCGCGACCTCGTCGGGCTGCACGGTATAGACCGCCTGGAAGGCCCACAAAACGACCAGCACCGCGGCGATCAGCCCGAACACGGCCGGACTGGCGCCACCGCCGCCGGGCAGCACGCGCCTCAGCCGATCCTGGCCACGGCGAATGATGTCTTCGAGGTCGGGAGGCGACCCCTGCGGGCCGCTCGGCCCCTTGGGTCCCTGCCCCCAGGGTCCCTGATTGTTGCCGCCGCCACCCCACGGGCCGCCGCCTCCGCCACCTTTGTCGTTCCAGGGCATGAATGTCCTTTCGCTTGGAATTCCCTCAAGCGCCGCGGTGACGGCGCAAATCCAGTGTCGTTCTTCTATAGGGACGCCACGGCACGCTTTCAACGCGATGCCCGTCGACTTCATCCGTTTTGGGCCGGTAGCGACCCTTTGTCGTCCTACAATCGCGTTTTTGCCTTCAAACCATCTCGCGGCGGCGCTCGTAAACCGTATAGCGAGTCGCGTGGCTGTCCTTTTCTCCTGATGGGACCTCCTGCGAACCGACCACGTGCCATGTATCAGGGTCGATCGGCGGGAAATGCGCATCGCCATCGACGGCGGCCAGCACATGGGTGACGTGCAGACGGTCAGCCAGCGGCAGCGCCTGGGCATAGATCTCGCCGCCGCCGATGATGCAGACCTCGTCGACGCCTGTCATGCAGCGTCCGCGCACGGTGGCCAGTTGGATCGCGGCTTCCAGAGTATGCGCCACCTCGACGCCCTCGGCGCGCCAGGCCTTGTCGCGCGTAACGACGATGTTCAGCCTGCCCGCCAGGGGCCGGCCGATGCCTTCATAGGTTTTGCGGCCCATGATGATGGGCTTGCCCATCGTATCGGCCTTGAAGCGCTTGAGGTCGGTGGAGAGCCGCCAGGGCAACCCGCCGTCCCGCCCGATCACGCCGTTCTCGGCAATGGCGACATAGATCGCGACATGCATCAGTTTGCGTCCCCGCCATTGCTGTCAGATGGTTCGAGCAGGAGGATGTCGATATCGTGCTCGGGATAGAAATCGTGCGCCGTCATCTCGAAACTCGTCGGCCCGACCTTTTTGACGTTGTCGCCGCAGAACGAGACCAGGGCTTTTGGATTGCCCTTGTCGACGGTCAGCTTGAACTTGCCGATGGTGCCCGCCGCCCAGTTGCCGCCGGTGGTCAGGATATAGGCGATGCGGCTTTCGTAGAATTTGGGATAACCGTCCGGATTGGCCTTCGCCGCCTTGCGCACCGCATTCTCGAAGGTGTCGTCCATGCAGTAGCGGGTCTTGTAGGCTGCGTATGAGCCCTGGAACTGGCCCTCATTGAAAAAGCTCACCGACGACGTGCCGCCGACACTCGGCTTGTAGCGGTGCGAGACGTGAACGTCCTTGTTGGCCGGAAAAGTCGAGCGCCACCAATAGGTCGAGCGCAATTGCCAGAACGGCGCATAGCCGGGTTTTTGCCCACTCTCGGTTTCCGGATCCTCGATGATGATGCCGCGGTCGACCCAGTCGTCAGCCACCGTTTGCGGCAGTTTCGCGAGCGTCGCCTTGGCGGCGTCGCCGAAGGGATTGAAGGGCACGTTTTGCGCCTTCAAATCGGCGCTGATATCGATGCCGAGCGCGAACACCTTCTGCTCGAGTTGCGGCTTTGCCGGCGCGCCGTCGATCGTCACCTCGAAGCCGAGGAAATTATCGCTCTGGTTTTCGGGGATCGCCGGCATCTCTTCGGGATCGCCCGAAATGTCAGGCATCGGGAAGGCGACGATCGCCTCGACATCCTTGTCGGTGTTGTTGTGGAAGACGTAGTCCACCGTCACCTTTTCGGGCGAGATGAAAAGATCCTCGCTTTGCATCGCCACGGCATCGCTGCGCGACAGGATCAGGCCGCCGGTGCCAAGCTCGGCAACCGAATCATTGGCGATTGCAGGCGCCGCCGACAGGGCCAGCACGGTGGTCAGGACATATCGCAGCATGAAAGCCTCCTCGGCGAGAATGCCCGCGGGACCCTAGCCGTTTCAACGCGGCGTTTCAAAGTCCTTCCGCGTCAGTGTTCACGCATGCGGTCTGGACACGCGTGCGGTCTGGACACGCATGCGGTCTGGACTAACAGGTTACGATCGGGCAGGACTTCGCGCCATGCGCAAGCTTCTCGTCATCGGCATCGGCGCCGGCAATCCCGACCACATGACCGTCCAGGCCATATCAGGCCTGAACCGGGCGGACGTCCTGTTTATTCCCGACAAGGGCGCCGACAAGACCGACCTAGCCAACCTGCGGCGCGAAATCTGCGACCGCTTCGTCACCAACCCGACCTCACGCCGGGTCGGGTTCGACGTGCCGGTGCGCGCCGAACCAACGTCTTCCTATCGCTCGACCGTCGACGACTGGCACGAAGCCATCGCCGCCATCTACGAGGGACTGATCCGCGACGAGATTGCCGCCGATGGTTGCGGCGCCTTCCTGATCTGGGGTGATCCCTCGCTCTACGACAGCGCCTTGCGCATCCTCGAGCGCGTGCGCCTGAGGGGCAATGTTGCCTTCGACCTGGAAGTCATCCCCGGCATAACGGCCATCCAGGCGCTGGCCGCCAGCCACAAGACGGCGCTGAACCGCATCGGCGATCCCGTGCTGATCACCACCGGCCGCCGCCTGGCCGAGGAAGGCATGCCGGACAATGCCGGCAGCGCCGTCGTCATGCTCGACGGCAAATGCGCCTTCAACACGCTCGCGGACAAGAACCTTTTCATCCAATGGGGCGCCTATCTCGGCACGCCGGACGAGATCATCATCTCCGGCCGCCTCGGCGATGTCGGCACCGAGATCGAAAAGCGCCGCGACGAAGCCCGCCGGGAAAAAGGCTGGATCATGGATACGTATTTGCTGCGGAAGCCGGAAGAATAGGCAGTAGGCAGTAGGGAAGAACACTAGACGCGCGTCAGATATGATTCGGAACAAAGATCTCTGCCGGCCAGAAATTGGACTAGGTGCCCTACTGCCTACTGCCTATTCCCTTACTCCCCTACCCCGCTTCAATCTCCGCCTGCAACGCATCCATATGAGTCGCTGCCGCGGCGGTCGCCGCGCGCTCGATGGCGCGAAAACGGCTGACCACCGCCAGGCCGACCGTCGTCAGTTGCGCGCCGCCGCCCTTGTGGCCTCCGGTTTGCGCCGAGACCAGCGGCTTGCCGAACACCCGGTTCATGTCCTCGACCAGATCCCAGGCGTGCTTGTAGGACATCTCCATGCCGCGCGCGGCTGCCGAGATCGAACCGAAGGTGGCGATGTGCTCCAGAAGCTCGACCTTGCCAGGGCCTATCCGTCCGTCCGGATCGAGATTTATCCGCAAGCTCAGCGACGGCATCTTTGCTCCTCCGCGATCGCTTCAGCTTAGGCGACCGTTATTCCAAAACAATATAGCGGCGATCACCGCTGCTGTCAGCCGTCGACCACGAGCGGCAAGCCGGCGCCGGTGTTCGCCCGGTCGAAGCTCACGGTCTTCACCACCGCAAAGACGTTGCCGCCGAGCCGCAGCTCAAGCACCTGCCGCGACTGTTCCGTGATGCGGGCCAGCACGGTTGCGCCGTTGCAGTCGATGCCGACTTCGACCGCTGGGCCCTCGCCCGGGCTGATCGCGACGACCGTGCCGGGCAGGATGTTGAGCGCGCTGAGGCCGGTCGGTTTCTCCGTCGCGATCATCACGTCGCGAGCGCGAATGCGGACACGCACGGGAGCCCCGGGCTTCATTGCAAGGCGCGGGACGCGGATCTCGCCGGCGGCCGAGCCGAGCACGGTCATGCCGAAAGTCTCGTCGTGGCGCAGCACCGTGGTGTCCAGCACGGCGCCACCCTCGCCGCGCTCTTCGGCTGGCAACAGGTCGAGCCTTCGCATGACAGCCTCGGTCGGGCCGCCGGCGGTGACCTTGCCGTGCGCCAGCATCACCACGTCGCTGGCCAGCCGCGCCACCTCGGCAACCGAATGGCTGACATAGACGATCGGGATCTTCGTTTCGTCGCGCAGCCGTTCGATATAGGGCAGGATCTCAGCCTTGCGCGCTTCGTCGAGCGAGGCCAGCGGCTCGTCCATGAGCAGTAGCCTCGGGCTGGCAAGCAATGCCCTGCCGATCGCCACGCGCTGTTTCTCGCCGCCCGAGAGCTTTGCCGGTCGCCGCCCGAGCAACGGGCCGATGCCGAGCAGTTCGACAACACTGTCCATGTCCGCGTAGCGTTCCGCCGCCGGCGTGAACCAACGGCCGTAGTGCAGATTGCTCTTCACGCTCATATGCGGAAACAGGCGCGCATCCTGGAACACCATGCCGATGCGGCGCTTGTGCCTTGGCACGAAAATGCCGGCACCGGTGTCGACAAGCACCCGGCCGTCGACCTCGATGCGTCCCTTGTCCGGCCGGATCAGTCCCGCGATCATGTTGATCAGCGTCGTCTTGCCGGAACCCGACGGCCCGAACAGCGCCGTCAGCCGTCCGGCGCTCTCGAAGTGGGCGTCGATGGCGAAATCGCCAAGCCGGTGGCTAATGTCGACACGGACGCTCATTCGATGTCCATCCGCCGCCCGACCCGCCGCGCCAGCACTTCCGAGGCGACCAGTGCCGCCATCGAGATGACGATGGAAATCAGCGTCAGCCGCAGCGCCCCTTCATCGCCGCCCGGCACCTGGGTAAAGGTGTAGATCGCCGTCGGCAGCGTCTGCGTCTCGCCAGGAATGTTGGAGACGAAAGTGATCGTCGCGCCGAACTCGCCCATCGCCTTGGCGAAGGCCAGAATGGCGCCGGCGATCAGCCCGGGCAGGATCAGCGGCAGCGTAATGGTGCCGAACACCCACAAAGGGTTGGCTCCGAGCGTTCCCGCGGCCGCCTCCATCTTTCGGTCCACCGCCTCGATCGACAGCCGGATCGCGCGCACCATCAGGGGGAAGCCCATGACGCCGCATGCGAGCGCCGCACCCGTCCAGCGAAACGAGAAGACGATGCCGAAATGTTCGGCGAGGAATGCGCCGGCCGGGCCGCGCCTGCCGAAAGTCAAAAGCAAGAGATAACCGGTCACCACGGGGGGCAGGATCAGCGGCAGATGCACCAGCCCGTTGAGCAGTGTCTTGCCCCAGAATTCCCCCCGGGCAAGCAGCAGCGCGATCGCTATGCCCGGCGGCAGGCTGGCGAGCATCGCGGCCGTCGCCACCTTGATCGACAGCCGGACCGCATTCCATTCGTCGGGAGTGAGGTCCAGCAGCCAGGTCATCTCGCGGTATCGGGGCCTTTCGAACTCAGTTGCTCGGCGTGAGCACGGTAAAACCCTGTTCCCTGAAGAGCGCACCTGCCTTGGCGGATTGCAGGCACTTCAGGAAGGCTGGCGTATCCTTGTCCTTCGAATCGGCGGTCTGGGCAACCGGATAGATGATCGGCGGATGCGAATCCTCGGGGAAGGTGCCGACCACCTTGACCCCCTTTTCGGCGTGCGCGTCGGTGGCATAGACGATACCGAGGGCCGCCTCGCCGGTCGAAACCAGCTTGAGCGCCGCACGGACATTCTCGGCCTGCGCCACCTTGCCCTCGACCGAGGACCAGACGCCGAGCGATTCAAGCGCCGCCTTGCCGTATTTTCCGGCCGGCACCGCCTTGAAGTCGCCCATGGCGAGCTTGCCGTCGCCGACCAGCTTGGCGAGGTCGAAGCCCTTCTCGATCTTGGCTTCGTCAGTCGAATCCTTCGGCGCCACCAGCACGATCTCGTTGCCGAGCAACTTCACTTCCGTATCGGGCTTGATCAGCTTTTTGTCCGAGAGGTATTTCATCCAGTCGAGATCGGCCGAGATGAAGACGTCGGCCGGCGCCCCGCCCTCGATCTGCTTGGCCAGCGCCGAACTCGCGGCATAGGAAATGGTCGCGGCCTCGCCGACATCGGCCTCGCAGGCCTTGTTCACCGCGTCGAGCGCGTCCTTGAGGCTGGCTGCCGCGAACACCACGACCTTGCCTTCCGCGTGCGCTACCGGCATTGCCGCCATCAACGCCGCCGCAAAACCGCCAATGGCGATCGTCCTCAACCCGAAACCTTTGCGCGTCATCGAAGACTCTCCCTGGGTTTGAAATCCGGTCGGCTCAAGCCCTCCAACCGATATATCCGCATGGATATAACAAGGGAAGGCCTGCGCTGCTGGAACTCATCTGGTCGAGTGAGGCTCGTGGACGTCCTCGACGGAACGATCACCGAAATCGTCAAGGGAGCTACCACCTCGCATGTCAGAATCGACATCGGAGGCGGCGCCATCGTCACCGCCTCGATCACCAACGAAACCGTCGCCGACCTCCAGCTCGAAACCGGCAAGCAGGCCTATGCCGTGGTGACGGCTTCGGGCGTGATGGTCGGCATCGACTGAAAAGCCGCGGCTCAGACCGCTATCGGCGCCTTGATCGACGCATCGGCGACGTAGTTTTCCAGCCGGAAATCCTCGAAGCGGAAGGCGAACAGGTCCTTCACCTCCGGGTTGATCCACATCGTCGGCAGCGCCCTCGGTATGCGTTGCAACTGTTCGCGCGCCTGCTCGAAATGGTTGGAGTAGAGATGCGCGTCGCCGAGCGTGTGGACGAAATCGCCCGGCTTCAGCCCGGTCACCTGCGCCACCATAAGCGTCAGCAGTGCGTAGGACGCAATGTTGAACGGCACGCCGAGGAAGATGTCGGCGGAGCGCTGGTAGAGCTGGCAGGAAAGCCGGCCCTCGGACACGTAGAACTGGAACAGGCAGTGGCAAGGCGGCAGCGCCATGGCTTCCACCTCGGCGGGATTCCAGGCCGAGACGATCAGCCGCCGGGATTGAGGATTGCGGCGGATCTCCTTGAGAAGATTGGCGATCTGGTCGATCGAGCCGCCGTGGCCATCCGGCCAGGACCGCCACTGCTTGCCATAGACCGGACCGAGGTCGCCATTCTCGTCGGCCCATTCATCCCAGATCGAAACGCCGTGATCGGTCAGGTATTTGATGTTGGTGTCGCCGGCCAGGAACCATAGGAGTTCATGGATGATCGACTTCAGGTGCAGCTTCTTGGTGGTGGTGACCGGAAAGCCGCGCGCCAGATCGAAACGCATCTGGTAGCCGAAGACGGAGCGCGTACCGGTGCTGGTGCGGTCGCCGCGATCGGCGCCGTTGTCCAGCACATGCTGCAAGAGGTCGAGATATTGGCGCATCGGTTCCGGGCTCGATTCGAGAGTGTGGGTATTATAGCTGCCGAGCGGGCTGCCGAACACACCAAAAGGGGATGAGGCGTCGCTTGCCCCCATCACTCTTCAAAGGTTAGCGCTGCCCCTCACCTGCCTGCCGGCATCCTCTCCCCGTATAGTGACGGGGAGAGGGACGCTATCGTCCGTGAATTCGCCAATTGTCAGCGATAAATACACGTCGAGGCTGCGGCCAGCCCATTTCTCCCCGTCACTATACGGGGAGAAATGCCCGGCAGGGCAATGAGGGGCGGCGCCTACATCCGGCAAGTAGCAGAATCGACACTGAAGCGACGCATTCAGCCACCAGCGTCGCCATGCCACCAAATCCTTAGAGGGAACCGAGCTTGCCCAGGTCCTTGGCCACCAGATAGTAGAAGGTCACGCGGTTCTTGGTGTTGTCGGCGTGCATCGCCTTGCAGGTCTTCTCGATCGCCGCGTCGGCTTTCGCCCCGTCGCTGACGCCGAGCTTCTTGGCCACCCAGTTCTCCTTGACCCGTGCCAATTCCTTCGGGTCCGTGCAGGACACCAGCGAGGAGTCGCGGTTCCTCAGCGCAATGCCCAGATGCTTGACGATCTTTTCGACCGCGTCGGCGTTTGCCGCGGCGTCATATTTCTTCACATCCGCAAGATAGTCGGCCATCAAAATTCCCCTCGTCGGCGCCACGGATCCGATCGGCGAGGGCTGTGGCGCGCTTCGCAACTTATGCGCTAGGTCGGTAACTCCTCACCGCTCGCAAAGCTTCGGTTGAGACCGCTCCCAAGTCAACCCTCGGCGTCGCGATTTGACACAGGGACAAAGCGCCATTGCGGCCTTTCATTTCCACGCGACGCACCCTATATTCGCTTCGTCGGCTTGACCGACTATGGCGATAAATGGGCGATGAAATAAGCCGTTCGGACCCGGGGGCGGTACCCGGCGCCTCCACCAAAAGCCGCTGTTGAAGACGGAGCGGTTTTTGCTGGGGGCGAAATAGGATCGACGAAGGTGTAAAGATCGTACTTTTGCCCGGCATTGTACCACCGTTATCGGGCTAAACTTATAGTTGCCAACGACAACTATGCGGAAGCACGTCTCGCTGCTTAATGCAGTGCGATAGCTTCAAATCAAGCCCTAGGGGTTCGCACTTCTAGGCGGGGTTCGGAGGTACCTGGCAACAGAAACCTCCACTTCTCCCCCTTCAATTTGCGTCACGCACAACGGCTCCCGCCGTCAAGACTTCGCACGGCCCAATGCATGTCGCCCGGAAGTGTCCTCGGTTCCGGGATAACGACATGCATAAAATCAGAAGCTTACAGCAGGCCGGGCGAATCCTATTCGCCGCGACATGCTGTAGAAGCCGCGAAGCCGCTGCGTCGCGTGCCTCTTTCTCCATGGACAGAGATGCAAAACGATTCCGATCGATTCTTCGTGCTGACGGGCGGCCCGGGCTCCGGCAAGACCACTCTGATCGAAGCCTTGCAGCAGGCGGGCTTTGCGACATCCGTCGAGGCCGGACGCGGCATCATCCGCGACCAAACCGCCATTGGTGGAACCGGCCTGCCCTGGAGCGATCGCGCATTGTTCGCCGAACTGATGCTGTCTTGGGAGATGCGCTCGTATCGTGCGGCCCGCGAGCTGGCCGGGCCGGTCTTCTTTGATCGCGGCGTGCCGGACACGATCGGCTATCTCAGGCTCTGCGGCTTGCCGGTGCCGGGTCACCTCACCAGTGCCGCCATGGAATTCCGCTATGCGCGTCGCGTCTTCATCGCCCCGCCATGGCCGGAGATTTTCACCCAGGACGAAGAACGCAGGCAAACGCTCGACGAGGCCGAGCGCACTTGCCGATCGGTGGCAGGCGTTTACGACGAACTCGGCTACGAATTGGTGACCTTGCCGCTCGCGCCGGTCGCGGAGCGCGCGCGTTTCCTACCCGACGCTGCTGGATTGCCGCCGACATCACGGACATGAAGAGGCGGACAGATCCGACCTTTCATGCGCGTTGTTGGAACCAGGCGATACCTTATGGATTGAGCCGACATCTTGGAGATCGGACACATGGCGCTCAAGCGGATGGACAATGTGGGAATCGTCGTCGAAGACCTCGGAGCGGCGATCGATTTCTTTCGCGAACTCGGCCTCGAGTTCGAGGGGCGGGCCACGATCGAAGGAGAATGGGCCGGACGTGTCACCGGGCTGGGCGATCAGCATGCCGAGATTGCCATGATGCGCACACCCGACGGCCACAGCCGGCTGGAGCTCTCCCGCTTCCTCACGCCGCCTGTCGTCGCGGATCACCGGAACGCCCCGGTCAACGCCCTGGGCTACCTTCGCGTCATGTTCACCGTGGACGACATCGACGATACGCTTGAAAGGCTCGGCACGCGCGGCGCTGAGCTCGTGGGCGAAGTGGTCGAGTACAAGGACGTGTATCGGCTCTGCTACATCCGCGGGCCTGAAGGGCTCCTCATCGGCCTCGCCCAGGAACTCAACTGAGCACCGTCAGCAGCCAGAGGGCAGTCGTAAACCCAAGAGCAAACGCCGGATCTGCACCGGGTTAAACGACTGCAGCCTGTGTCGTCCGCCGTGCCTCCGGCACAAAAAAGGCCGGGATCGACCCGGCCCTTCCTGGTTCATTGAGGATTTCCTATTCCGCAGGCGCCTCGACCGCTTCCCGCGAACGGCCAAGCGTGGCCTTGGCCAGTGCGAACGATGTCACCGCGCACAGCGTGATGCCGGCGACCATCGGCAGCGGCGTGCCGTCGAAAAACACGCCGGCGACACCCATGGCGAGTGCGCCGATGGCAAAGTGCAGTGTGCCCATCAGCGCCGACGCCGTGCCGGCGATCTCGCCATGCTCTTCCATGGCCAGCACCGACGTGGTCGGGATCACCAGGCCGAGGAAGCCGTAGCCGACGAACAGCAGGGCCGCCATCACGTCGAGCCGGTCGACACCCGTCGCCATGATGGCGAACAGCACAACCATCGTCGTGGCGTAGCCGGTCACCGCCACCCACACCACGCGCTTCAGCCCGAACCTCTCGGAAAGCAGGCCGGTCAACTGCGACATGCCGATGAAGGCAACCGCGTTGATCGAGAAGAACACGCTGTAGACCGAAGGCGACAGCCCGTAGTGGTCGATCAGGATGAAGGACGAACTCGACAGATAGACGAAGAAGCTCGCAATGCCGAAGCCGGCGATCGCCACCAGGCCAAGGAAATTCCGGTCGCCCATCAGGAAACGGTAGCCGGCAAGCGCGGTGCCGAAGGAGGACCCGACCCGTTCTTCCGCCGGCCGCGTCTCCTTGAGTGAGGTCGCGAGCAGGATGGTGGCAAGCACCGCCGCGCCGGTCACCGTCCAGAACACGGCGCGCCAGCCGAAATTCTCGATGATCTGGCTGCCGGTCAGCGGCGCCAGGATCGGCGACACCGAAAACACCAGCATCAGCAGCGACATCAGCTTGGCCGCCTCATTGCCGGTGTGCAGGTCGCGCACGATGGCGCGCGGAATGGCCATGCCGGCGCTGGCGCCAAGCCCCTGTAGGAAGCGGAAGGCGATCAGCCACTCGATGGTCGGCGCCATTGCCGAACCGATGCCACCGGCCATGAACAGCGCCAGGCCGCCATAGAGCGGCAGCTTGCGGCCGACCATGTCCGAGATCGGCCCGACGACGATCTGGCCGAAGCCCATCGACAGGAAGAAGATCAGAAGGCTCATCTGCACGGCGGCGGTGCCGGCATGCAGATCGGTGCCGATCGACGGCAGCGCGGGCAGATACATGTCGATGGCGAACGGGCCGATGGCGGACAACAGGCCGAGCACGACCGCGATGCGGAGGAATTTGGGACTCATGATAATGGCTTCTTTCGAATCTGGTTGCCGTCGCCAGGCGACGTCTGACCCCAGGACGTTCCATCCCGTGGAATTCCGACTCCTGGAGCGAATTTATTCGTCCCTCTGGAGCGAAATCCCCTTATGTCGTGTCCACAAATTTAGACAGCCTTGTCTAAATCGTCAATCACCTCTATATAGATTTTCATGAGACCGGGCGTTTCTCCTGACATTTTCCCGCCACGCGGCCATGAGGCCAAGCGTCTGTCGATCATCGACGCCGCCGCCGGTGTGTTCTGCCGCGAGGGCTTCGCCGGCGCCAACATCGACCTGATCGCGATTGAGGCGGGCGTGTCGCGCCAGACCGTCTACAACCACCATGGCGACAAGGAAAAACTGTTCATCGCCGTCGTGCGCGACCTGACCGAGCGCTGCAACGCCGGCATTTTCGCCACCATCGCCACCTTCCCCGATCGGCCCGGCGATCTCGAAGCAGACCTGATCGGTTTTGCCGTGCGCCTGAACCAGAACTGCATCTGCAATCGCGACGGAAAGTTCCTGCGCAAGCTGATCCAGACCGAGGGCGAGCGCTATCCCGAACTCTTTGCCGAATGGCGCGAACAGGGCCCGGGCCGGACATGGCCGGCAATCGCTGCCCGCTTCGCCCGCCTCGCCTATGGCGGCCACCTCACGATCGACGATCCCGACGTGGCGGCACGCCAGTTCCTCGGCCTTGTCAATGCCGAATTGCAAACCACCTTCATGCTTGGCGGGACGCCGCGCGAGGACGAGGTGGTGCAATCGGCAACCAACGGCGTGCGCACCTTCCTGCGCGCTTTCGGCAAGCGCCCTTCCCCGGCCGGCGCGAAAAAGCACACTGCGCTGGCTAACGCATGACATTTGCGATTGCGGCGAAGCCGCCTTGCCGATCAAATCGTTGGCAATAGTCTTCGCTTCGGTGCGGCGGCGGTCTATATCAGGTTTACGCCGCGCTCAAGCTTGATTACAGCTATGCGGACGATTCAACGGAACCCGACCAACTCATGGCCGACGACCACATCCGCTACGACATTCTGGCCCAGGAGGCGTTGCGCGGCGTCATGCGCAAGGTCCTGGCCGAGGTCGCGCGCACCGGCCTCCCCGGCAACCATCATTTCTTCATCACCTTCCTGACCGGCGCGCCGGGCGTGCGCGTGTCGTCGCGCCTGCGGGAGCGCTATCCCGAGCAGATGACCATCGTCATCCAGTTCCAGTATTGGGACCTGAAGGTGACGGACACTGGATTCGAGGTCGGTCTCTCCTTCTCCGACGTGCCTGAGAAACTCGAGATCCCGTTCTCGGCCGTGCGCGGCTTCTACGATCCTTCGGTCAATTTCGAACTCGAATTCGACGTCAAGACCGATGTGCAGCCCGACGAGGAACCGGCAGCACCGGCGCCCGAGCCGCTGACCATCGTCTCCGAGAAGAAGCCGAAGGCCGAGAAGAAGGCCGCAGCCGAAGCGGAGAAGAAGCCCGCCCCTGCCGATGCCGGCGCCAAGGGCGCAGAAGTGGTCTCGCTCGACGCCTTCCGCAAGAAATAGGCTTCGCGGTCCGTGGCCGACATCGTCAATCTCCGCCAGGCTCGCAAGCAGAAGGCGCGGGACGACAAGGAACAAGCGGCCAGCCAGAATCGTGCCTTGCACGGCCGCACCAAGGCCGAAAAGCAGCGCGACCGCCTGATCGCCGACAGGAGCGAAAAATTCGTCGCGGGCCATCACCGCGAAAAGCCCGGCGAACCTTGCGACCCCAGCCAATCTGACGATCCCAGCCAACCAGACGGTCAATGAGCGCCGTCGAAAAACGCTCGGTGACCATTCGCGGCCATCGCACCAGCTATTCCCTCGAAAAGCCCTTCTATGACGATCTCGTCGCCATCGCAGCGGCGAGAAAGCTGACGCTCGCCGCCCTCGTTGCCGAAGTCGACGAGATCCGGCCGCGCGACACCAACCTGTCCTCGGCGCTGAGGCTCCATGTCCTGGAGTGGGCGAAGCGCGGCGCCGGCAATACTTAAGACGAAACCGTGCCTTCCTCACTCTTGCGTCTGGTGCCGAAGCCGAGCAAGGTCGAACGCTCGCGCTCCTCGGCCTGCTTGCGCGAGCGCACGCGCATCAGATCCTTCCAGCCGACATAGCCGACCAGTCTTCCATCCTCACGCGCCACGACCGGCAGATGCGATACATTGGCCGTCAACAGTTTGTCCGACAGGCCTTCCAGATATTCGTCGGGATAGGCCAGCGTCACCTTGCTTCCGGCCAGCAGTTCGCCGAGCGTCGTCGTCCGGTGCTTGCCGGCACGGCGCCAGCGCAGGATCGCCGGCGGATCGATAAGACCGAGCACCTGCCTGTTTTCATCGACCACGGGAAAACTCGGATGCCGGGTTTCCGGCGCGGTCAGGAAGGCGGCCGCGCCATGCAGCGTCATCGTCGTCGGCACGCTCTCGACGTCCGACGTCATCACCTCGCGCACCCTGGTGAGCGCGAATGGGTCGACGCGATATTCGCGAACCAGATGATGTCCCCGTCTGGCGATCTTCTCGGTCAGGATCGAACGCTTCATCAACAATACGGTGACCGCATGAGCCGCCGCACAAGCCGCGATCAGCGGCACCAGCACATGCGTGTTGCCGGTCAGCTCGACTGCGAAGAAAGTGGCCGTCAGCGGCGCGCGCATCGTGCCGCCCATGGTGGCGGCCATGGCCAGCAGGGCCCAGAAGCCCGGGTCCGCCGCCGGCAGGATTCCGGCAAGCACCGCGCCCATTGCGCCACCCATGATCAGCAGCGGCGCCAGCACGCCGCCCGAGGTTCCCGAGCCGAGCGCCACCGACCAGATGATGGCTTTGACCACCAGCAGCAGCAGTGCCGCGGTGGCGATCGTGCGGCCGTCCAGCATGTCGGCGATGTTGTCATAGCCAACGCCGAGCGCCCGCGGGTCGATCAAGCCGCCGATGCCGACCACCAGGCCGCCGAGCATCGGCCACCACATCCAGTGGATCGGCAGCTTCTGGAAGCCGTCCTCGCAGGCATAGACCATCTGCGTCAGCAGTCCCGACAAAAGACCTGCGCAGATGCCGATCAGCACCCAGCCGCCAAGGCCGAGGAAAGAAATCGCCATGCTGCCCTGGAACGGAAAGATCGGCCCCGGCATGTGCAGCATCGTGCGCTCCACCTCCGCCACGATGGCCGCCACCGCCACGGGAATGAAGCTGCGTGGCGTCCATTCGAACAAAAGCAGTTCCACCGCCAGCATGATGGCGGCGATCGGCGTGCCGAACACGGTGGTCATGCCGGCCGCGGCCCCCGCCACCAGCAATGTCTTGCGCTCGTTGTCGCTGACCGGCAGCATCTGCGCGATCAGCGAGCCGATGGCGCCGCCGGTCATAATGATCGGCCCCTCGGCGCCGAACGGCCCGCCGGAGCCGATCGAGATCGCCGACGACAGTGGCTTCAGGATCGCCACCTTGGCGTCCAGTCTGGAACGCCCGAGCAGGATCGCCTCGATGGCCTCGGGAATGCCGTGGCCGCGAATCTTCTCGCTGCCATAGCGCGCCATCAGGCCGATGATCAGCGCGCCGACGACCGGAATGACGGCGGCAAGCCCGAGCGGCGTATCCTGCAGCTTCAAGTCGGCAAGCGAGAACTGACCGAAATAGGCGATGTTGGTGGCCAGCCGGATCAGCTTCAGAAGCACGATGCCGGCAAACAGCCCGGCGGTCGCCACCACCACCGCTATCGCGGCGACGAGCAGCACTCGGGCATCCGTGGTGAAATCCCTGAGATGACCGGGATTGGAGTGATGGGTCTTCATGGTGGCTTTGCTTCCTGGCGGCGGCCGTGTCTGGTTCTGCGGCACGGTCGAAGTGGCCAGCCGGTTGTCGGTCGGCTATGTATCGTAACACGATATATCTATTCAAGCTGGTTTTGCTCGAAATTTCGTTTGAGCTTTCACCGGAAAACGAAGACATCTCCGATATGAAGCAGCCGCCCAAGACACCACGCCCCACCATCAGGCAATCCGACTACCAGCGGCTGTCCGAGTTCCGCTACCTGATCCGCCGCTTCCTCGAATTCAGCCAGGTGCAGGCCGAGGACGCCGGCCTGACCCCGCGCCAGCACCAGGCGCTGCTGGCGATCAAGGGATTTCCCGGCGGCGGGCCGGTGACGGTCGGCGACCTGGCGGAACGCCTGCGCATCCGCCACCACAGCGCCGTCGAACTGGTCAACCGCCTCGGCGAGGCGGGATTGGTCGTGCGCGACCAGGACAAGGACGACCACCGCCGCGTGCTGCTGCGGCTGACCGAGCGCGCCGACGATTGCCTTGCCGAATTGTCCGCCGCGCATCTCGACGAGCTCTCGCGCATAGAACCCATGCTGCGGCGCCTGCTCGATGGGGACCAATACTGACGCTCGGCGTCGGTACGGGCCGATATCGAACAATTTATTCGGAATCCGAATCCTTTGGCTTGGCCGCGGCGTCTTGGACACGCGATAGCCAAAGGAGCCGACGCGATGAAACACCATCTGATACGCTACAAGACGAAGCCGGACCGGGCCGACGAGAACGAGCGCCTGGTCAAGGCTGTGTTCGAGGAACTGCGCGGCAAATCGCCGGAAGGCGTTCGCTACATGACCTGGCGCTCCGGCGACGGCACTTTCGTCCATCTCGTCGAGATCGAAACCGACGGGCATGCCGACATCACCACAGGACTTGCCGCTTTCGAGGCCTTCCAGAACGGCATCAGGGATCGCTGCATCGACCCTCCGCATCGTGACGTGATGACAGTGGTGGGCCATTATCGGATGCTGGACGAGTAGCCTGGATAGAACCATGTCAACAACGGCCGCTGCATGAACAGTCAAGGCGAAATCCGCGAGCCTTTCGACCGCTTGTTCGGCGAATTGCGTCCCAAGCTGCATCGCTACTGCGCCCGCATGACAGGTTCGGTCGTCGATGGTGAGGACGTCTTGCAGGAGGCCTTGGCCAAGGCATTCGAGGCCTTGCCCGGCGCCGGGCCGATCGCCAATCCCGAAGGCTGGCTGTTTCGCATCGCTCACAATGCGGCGCTCGATTTCCTGCGCCGCCGCGCCCGTGAGAAGACTTTCTCCGACGAGGAGCCGGACATGATCGCCGACCCGGCAAATTCCATCGCCGCACGGCAGGCCGCGGCGGCCGGATTGCACAGTTTCATGCGCCTTCCCGTGACGCAACGAAGCAGCGTCATCATGATGGATGTCCTGGGCTATTCGCTGCAGGAGATCAGCACCATGCTCGACACCAGCATCCCCGCGATCAAGGCCGCGCTGCATCGCGGCCGTGGCCGGTTGCGTGAGATCGCCGAGGAACAGGACGATCGTCCTGTTCCTCGGCTGAGTGCATCGGAGCGCCTGTTGCTCGACGCCTATGTCGATCGCTTCAACGCCCGCGATTTCGACGCCGTGCGGGACATGCTGGCCGATGAAGTGCGGCTGGAACTGGTGGCCAGGGCAAGGCTGAACGGCCGTAAGGAGGTGGCCACCTATTTCGGCAATTATTCCCGGGTACAGGACTGGCATTTCCAGCCTGGTTTCGTCGAAGGCCGTCCTGCAATCCTCGTGCGCGATTCCAACGACCCGAAGGCAGCGCCGACATACTTTATCCTGCTGGGTTGGCAGGGCGGCAAGCTTGCCACCATCCGCGACTTCCGCCACGCCAGATACGTCGCTGACGGCGCCGAAACGTTCGAGACGATGCCTCTCGGGTGAGCAGCCGGACAGCCTGGCCCTATTGCAGCGACTTCAACAGGTTGTCGACCGTGAACGGATTGGCTTTCGGCTTGGCCGGAGACGGATTGTCGTTGGCGGGCACGCGCTCGACCTTGGGCGCCTGTTCCGCCGCCTTGCGCTCGGCTTCGAGCCTGGCTTTCTCCTGGGAGGCAATGCGCATCGCCTCCTCCGCCCTCTGACGCTCCTGCTCGGCCTGCGCCTTGGCCGCCTCGTCCGCCGCCTGCTGTTCCGCCGCAGCCTTGGCATCGGCATCGGCCTTCGCTTTCGCTTCTGCATCCGCCTTGGCTTTCGCTTCCGCGTCGGCCTTCGCCTTGGCATCCGCTTCAGCCTGGGCCTGAGCGTCGGCTTCCGCTTTCGCCTTGGCGTCGGCCTCTGCTTTCAGGCGCGCCGCTTCCTCCTGTTGGCGCAGTTCCTCAGCGGCCTTGTCGCGGGCATCCTGGAGTGCCGCGTAGTAGCGCACCTCGCGCCGCAGCCGCTGTTTCTCCAGCAGCGCGGCCTGCATCGCCTCGACGCGTTGCTGTTCTTTTTCCAGCGCGCGCTGGGTCAGGAACTGCGCCAGCGGCTCGCTGTCGAAACGCCGTTTCACGGCGCCGAACGGGCCCTCCGCGGTGAAATTCACGACCGGCTCGGAGCCGACCAGCGCCGCGTCGCCGGGCCGATAGGTGACCGCGCCCTTGGCCGAAACCGTGCTGGCATTGAGGTCGGCCGTGATGTCGGCCGACAAGGTCGCCGCCGGATTTTCAAGGCTGATCGGCGGCGCCCTGAGCGTGCCGCCGGCAATCGTGAAGGCGACCTCGGCGTCTTTTGCGGCGAAGCTGCCGGCGGCGGCGATGCCAGGCGCGAAGCTGGCGGTCTTGGCGGCGTCGATATCGCGGCCGATCGCATCCGCCTTGGCGAGGAATGCGCCGAACGCGTCAGGATTGACGCCGGCGATCTGCAAGCCCTTCAGCGTCGCCGTTCCGGATCCCGACAGAGCGGCGATCATCGCATCGACCGACTTGCCGCTGGTCGACAGCGTCGTGGAGAAATCGCCGCTGCCGCCGATGCCCGCGTTCGGCAACACATCAGCCAGATCGGCACCCGCCAGTTTCATCTGTCCGGTGAGAAGCCCGGTGCCGTCATTGTTCTTCAATTCGAACAGGCCAGAGAGCGCCCCGCCGAGGAATTTGGCTTTGAGATCGGCGACCCGAATGCCTTCCGGGTCGAGTTTGAGCGAGAAGGCCGCATCATAGGCGGTGGCCAAAGGGCCGGCGGCCAGAGAAGCCGTGGTCAGGTCGAGATCGGCGGTGAACGGCAGGCTGGACTTCTGGCTGAACGGCGCCGACGGCCACGCACCGGCCTTCTCACTCTTGTCGGCCCCATTCTTGTCCATGAGAAAAGCGGAATCGCCAAACAGCGCCACCGCCATCGGATCGAGGTCGAGTTCGTCGAGCGCCAGTGCGCCGGCCAGATGCGGCACGCCGTCCTTGCCGTCGACCCCTTGCTTGACATCGAGGTTGATGTCGCCCGACACAGCCGCCTCGTTGATGGCGCCGCTGAGCCCGGAGAGCACCAGCAGGCCGTTGCCGTAATCGGCCTGCGCGGCCAGCGATGTCGACATGCCGGCGCCCATGCCGGGCAGGCCGATTCCCGTCGTCATTAGCCACGGCTCGATGTCGGACGCGTCGAGATTGACCTTGCCCTTGGCCGTCGGACCTTGCGGCGTGTCTGCGACCGTTCCCTCGAAGCCGGCCTTGAAGTCGTTGCCGGCAAGGCTGAAGGTCGTCGCCAGGCCGCCGCCAAACGTGCCCTTGGCCTGGATATCGGTGCTTGCTTCGCCCAGCATGCCGAGCGGCAGCGCCGGCAGGCCGTAGAGCGCCAGCAAGGCGGTCGCGTCCGGGTTCCTGGCATTGAAAGTCAGTGTCACCGGCGCGTCGGCGAGCTTGTCCACCGCGCCCTTCCCCGACAGCGACGCCGAAAACGCCGAGCCGCCGGCCTTGCCTTGGCCGCTCACCGCCAGGCCCGTGGTGCCGTCGCCATTGTCGGCGGCACTGGCCACGAGGTCGATGCGCGCATCCTGGAACAGGTCGGGATAAGCGGCGGCGCGGCCCGCGAGCCCCTTCAGCACGGCATTGTCAGGATAATGCTGCGCGGCGACGTCGATCAGCGGTTTGAGGTCGACCGCGACAACGGACGCATCGAGCTTGCCGGTCGGGCTCGCCGGGAAATCCTTGATCCGGCCGGTGGCGCTGATCGAGGCGCCGGCCAGTCCGCCGACCGACAGCCGGTCGATTTCGAGCAGCCCGTTCCGCAGCCTGAGCGCGGTATCGACGGTATCGGCGGTCAAGCCACCGGCGCTGACCGGGCCGGCCTTGATCTGGAAATCGAGGTCGCTGTTGGCAAAGCGGTTGGCGCCCTTGTCGCTGACGAAGATCGAGGCGAAGGCCGTCAGCCCGTCGACATCGAGGTCACCGCCCTCGAGCCGCATCAGCACCGAGGGCTTTGCGTCCTCAGGCTGGCTGGAATCGATGCGGCCGGAAAACTTCGCCTTGCCCAGGATCAATTCGAGGTCGCTGAAGGACTGATGGTTTTCGGAGAGATCGACCTTGGCCTTGAAGCCTGCGGCAGGCAGACGGCGGATCGCCTCGTCGACATCCTTCGACAGCCACGCCGCAAAACCCGAAGGTTGCGCCACGGCCAGCAGCAACGAGCCGGTGAAGCCGAAACGGCCCTGCACGTTGAGCATGACCTTGCCGTCGGCCTCCAGTTTGGTGCGGCCCGGCAAGGTCGCGGCCAGCGATTTCACCGACCAGCCGTCACCGACCGGCTCGGCCGAAAGATGAACATCGCGCACCGTCGTGTCGCCGGCCACCACCGCTGGCAGCTTGACCTCGACCGTGCCGGGAATGGTCGGCTTCGGCAGATCGAGCAGCGCCTGTTCGAGCCCGGCGATACGCTGGTCGAGCGTCAGGCCGGCGCCGGCCGGCGCACCCACCGCCTCGTCGAATTGCACCTGTGCGCCGTTGGCCTCGATGGCGAAGCTCGGTTTCTGGCCGAGATCGATCGAAGCCTTGCCGTCGGCGGTGTAGGGATTGTCGAGCGGACCGGTCTCGAAACGGAATTCATCGACGCCAAGCTTGTGGTGGTCGAGCGAGAACTTGCCGTTCAGCCGGAAACCCGGATCGGGCTTGCCGGCGCTGACCTTGACCGTCTCGCCATCCGTGCCGCGCAACTCGGCTGAATTCTTGTTGGCACTATCCTTGTCGGCACCCGAAATCTTGAACTGGCCGGAATAGACGGCGGCACCGTTGACGATGCCGGCATTGCCGTCGGTCTCGATGACCAGTGGATAGGCATCGGGGTCCGCCTTCACCCGCAACCGCATCTGCCCGGAGGGTTCGGCCTTGCCGGTCGACGCCGCGACCGTCGTCCGCAACCCGTCCAGCCGCAGCGTGCCGTCCATGCGCCACGGACCGGCCAGCGACTTGGCTGAAATGGTCGAGTTGATCTCGGAAAAGATGTGGCTACGGCCGCCGGCGGCATGGCGCAATTCGACTTGCCCTTCCGTCACCGTCAGCTTTTCGATCGAGATCTGGCTGGGGTCGAAGGGCGAGGATGGGCGCATCGCCCAGTCGACGGTACCATTGGCGGCGATATCTATGGTCGCCTTCGGTCGCACCAGCCGCATGTCGAAGATCAGCACTTCGCCGCGCAGGAAGGGCGCCAGTTCGGCATCCATCGAAAACGTCTCGACGGTCATGGCCGGCTGGCCGTCAGGGCCACCAGCAACGGCGACGTTTGAAAAGGTTACCGAGGGAAACGGCAACAGCCTTGCCGTGGCGTCGCCCCGTACGGTCACCTTGCGGCCAAGGATGGCGCTTGCCTCGCGCTCGAACTCGGCGCGATAGCCGGTCCAGTCGACGAAATACGGCACCACCAGCGCCGCTAGCAGCACCAGCACGAACAGGCCACCGAAGATCACGAACAGGCGTGCGAGCATCCGCTCCGAACAGGTTGATTGAAATTCTGTCGCACTCTACCCGCATCCGCGTGTCGATAAAGAGGCAATTCATCCGGTGTTGCCTGATGTCGGACGATCTGAAACAAATCCGTGAACAAGCGGAGATTCTTGGATGTCGGGCAAGAACTGGGATCGAGTGCCGATCGATGCGCAGAGCGTCGATGCCCCGCTATCGCAGTCGGCGATTTTCCTTGTCGTCACAGTCGCCGGCGAACAGCCGGCCCTGGCCAGGGTTTGTTCCGTGCTCGGCGAACTCGATGATCTGGTCAAGGCTGTCGGGTTCCGCGACCTTGGCGGGCGCCTGTCCTGTATCGCCGGCATCGGCCGCGATCTCTGGAACCGGCTCAGCCCCGGCCGGCGGCCGCTGGAGTTGAAGCCGTTCGCGCCGATCAAGGGCGCGGTCCATTCGGCGCCAACGACACCGGGCGACCTGCTCTTTCACATCCGCGCCGAGCGGCCCGACATGTGCTTCGAACTCGAACGTATCCTGCTCGACAGGCTTGGTCCCGGCGTGACCGTCGTCGACGAAGTGACGGGCTTTCGCTATTTCGATGCCCGCGACCTGCTCGGTTTTGTCGACGGCACAGCCAACCCGGCCGGCCTCGATTTGCCCGCCTCGGCGCGGGTCGGTGACGAGGATCCCGACTTTGCCGGCGGCAGCTATGTCGTGGTCCAGAAATACCTGCATGATCTCAAGGCCTGGGCGCGCATTCCGACGCCCGAGCAGGAGGCGATCATCGGCCGCACCAAGATCGACAACATCGAAATCGACGATGACGACGCGCCCCGCAAATCGCACAAGTCACTGGCAACCATCGAGGATGCCGACGGCAACGAATACGATATATTGCGCGACAACATGCCGTTCGGCAGGCCAGGGCAGAACGAGTTCGGCACCTACTTCATCGGCTACAGCAGATATCTCTGGGTCACCGAAAAGATGCTGCAGCGCATGTATGTGGGCGATCCGCCGGGCGCCTACGACCGGCTGCTCGATGTCTCGACGCCGCACACCGGCACGACCTTCTTCGCCCCGACCCGCCCCATGCTGCAGACGCTTGTGCAGGCGAAGTAAGAGAAGCTCACAGCCGTCCGAACTTTCCCGCTACGTCGAGATGGCTCTATTGATCACCTCAATGATCAACGACCGGGGCGATCCTCTACGAAGGGTCGTCGAAAAATTCTTGGCGACAAATTCAAGCGTCGAATCATGGAAGGTGAAAATGAAATGGCGGTATGAAGCAAACCATTCCGGCATGTGCCCGCTGTGGACCCGGTTCGCTTTCTCCAAGCTATCAATCCATCTCGAATTCCGCACCTCGAACGCGGAGTAGGGTTCGAGGCCTAGTGAATAGAGGCGATGCCCTGCAATCGCCTCGTCGTTGGGTGGCCCGAATTGGAATGCCTTGCAGGGCTCGACGACCAGGATCGCTGTCTGGTTGCCCTCGTCGGTGGGCCTCACTGATCGGGGATTGGTCCCGCCAAAATCGGGATGCGGCGTGTCGACCAGATAGGCAACAACAAGCCTTTCCTCGTCGGCGAAGAGATGCGGCAAAGGCGCCCCCAAGGACGATTGTGGTGCTTCGATTTTCAGAAGCGTTTCGCCCTCGGCCATCTATTTCATTGCCCCTCAACGTGCGTCGCGCTTTGCCTGCGCCACCTTGGCCGCCTTGCGCTGCCGGCCGAGTTCCGCCGGTCTAACCAGGCTTGGAACCTTCTGGTTGGCCACGGCTCGCATCCCCTTGTGCGCCGTGCGCGAATTGTGCGTGGGGCCGTCAGGAGCTTTCTGCTTCAAGGCCAGCGCCTTGCGCGCATTGTCGATCAGCGAAATGCGGGCCGCCAGCTGGCGGCGCCGTTCGGCCTCGCCGTTCAGCCGCCGCATCGCCATCGCCAGCACCGCGAGCTTCACTTGTGAACCGCCGTCGGCCTTTGACGGCGTAGCGCCCTTTGCCGCGCCCTTGCCGCGTATTTCGCGCCGCCTGCGATGTGCTTCGGTCTGCGCCTTGTCGCGCCGCTCCCGCAACAGCTTGACCAGGCCGGAGAGGTCGGAGTCGGAAAGCTCCTGCACCGCCGGATGGTGCGATTTCTCCACCATCTCGTGTTCGTCGGCGCTCAGCGCGCGCGCTTCTTCCTTGCGTGAAATGGCCATGACAGTCCTCCTCAGCCGGCACGCCTGTCTTTCCAAGCCTGCCACTTGAGGAGCCTCGACCCGAATGGTGGCGCGGTCAAGACGCGCTTTTCACGGTGCCCTTTAGCCCGCGACAGGCAGGATCTTGCCCGGATTCATGATGTTTTGCGGATCGAGCGCCTGTTTGATGGTGCGCATGATGTCGACGCCGTGGCCGAGTTCATGGCGCAGGAAGCCGATCTTGCCCTGGCCGATGCCGTGCTCGCCGGTGCAGGTGCCCTCCATGGCGATCGCGCGCATGTTGAGCCGCGCGACGAATTTTTCCGACAGCGCGATCTCCTGGGGATCGTTGACATCCATCAGCACCAGCACGTGGAAATTGCCGTCGCCGGCATGGCCGACGATCGGCGCGATCAGCCCCATTTCGGCGATATCGGCCTCGGTTTCGGTGACGCATTCGGCAAAGCGCGAGATCGGCACGCAGACATCGGTCGACAGGCCCTTGGCGCCCGGCCGCAAGGTCAGCGACGCCCAGTAGGCGTCGTGCCTGGCCTTCCACAGTTTGGTCCGCTCCTCGGCGACGCTGGTCCACAGGAACGGCCCGCCACCATTTTCTTCCGCGATCATGCCGAAGGTCTCGGCCTGCTCGGCAACGCCGGCGTCGCTGCCGTGGAACTCGACGAACAGGCACGGGCTCTCGGGATAATCGAGCTTGGAATAGGTCTTCATCGCCCGCATCTGCAGCGCATTGACGAGTTCGATGCGCGCCACCGGAATGCCCATCTGGATCGTCGCGATGACCGCGTTACAGGCCGCCTCGACGCTCGGGAATGGGCAGACGCCGCCGGAGATCGCCTGCGGAATGCCTTGCAGCTTCAGGGTTAGCGCGGTGATGATGCCGAGTGTGCCCTCGGAGCCCACGAGCAGCCGTGTCAGGTCGTAGCCAGCGGAACTCTTCTTCGCCCGTTTGCCTGTCGTAACCGTCTCGCCGTCGGCCATGACGGCCGTCAGCGACAGCACGTTCTCGCGCATCGTCCCGTAGCGCACCGCATTGGTGCCGGACGCCCGCGTCGCCGCCATGCCGCCGAGCGAGGCATTGGCGCCCGGATCGATCGGGAAGAACAGCCCGGTGTCGCGCAGATGCCGGTTCAGGTCCTCGCGCGTCACGCCGGGTTCGACGGTGCAGTCGAGATCCTGCGGGTTGACCGAAAGAATGCGGTTCATCCGCGACGTATCGACCGAGATGCCGCCGCCCGGCGCATTGGTGTGGCCTTCGAGCGACGAGCCGACGCCGAACGCGATCACCGGCACGCGATGCGCGGCGCAGGCACGCACGATCTCCTGCACCTCGGCCGTCGTCTCCGGGAAGGCAACGCCGTCGGGCGCCTGCGTCGGAATGTAGGTCGTCGTATGCGCGTGCTGCGAGCGGATGGCCTGTCCGGTCTGGAAGCGCTCGCCCAGCCGCTGCTTGAGGATGCCGAGCACCGCCGCGATGCCTTCCTCGTTGCGTTCGACCGGATTGAGGTCGCTCAGAGCCATGAATTCCTCCGCGAATGGACCAGCATGCATGCTTGTTATGCGATTATGGATGCGTAGTCTCACCGGCTACGCTCTGTCCAGCACCAGAACAAGGAAGTTTCGATGTCCATCCCCGCCCCCTTCGTCTCCAGGCCAATGGACATCGAGAAGGATTGGATCGACTATAACGGCCATCTCAACATGGCTTTTTACAACGTGCTGTTCGACCGCTGCTCTGACGAGGCCTTCGAGGCGATGGGCATGGGGCTGGACTATGTGAAAGAGCGGCGGCTCACCATTTACACCGCCGAAGTCCATGTCTGCTACGTGCAGGAGCTGCATCTTGACCACAAGGTCACGGTCTCCTTCCAGCTCATCGATCATGACGAGAAGCGGCTGCGGGCCTATCAGGAAATCCGCCATGTCGATGGCTGGCTCGCCGCCACTTCGGAGACCGTGTCCTTGCATGTCGACATGTCGGGGCCGAAGGTGGCGCCCTTCCCGCCCGATGTGCTGGCCAGGATCGAAGCCATGCGCGCCGCCCATTCGGCGCTTCCAATGCCCGAACGCGCCGGCCGCTCGATCGGGATCAAGCGCAAACAGGGCTGAGCCGGCATCCATCTCGCCCCTCGGCGCGGAGACCGGGCTGGCCTCAAAGCCACACCCGAAACTCAAAATCGCAGAACCGCCGATATCCGCCGGCACCTGCGCTTGAAGCGGGTTCGCGCCGGCATTAACCTTACCGAGGTTTTAACGGGAACAAGCCATTTGAGCCGTTGAACGACTCAGCGGAGCGGTTGAAAACGTCCGCACAGGGGTTGTTTTACGGGCGGCGAGGCGAAGCCGGTTCGAGGAACGTGCATGAAAACCGACATCAAGATCGAGGTGGACAGGCTGGCGGCCGATCCGCGCATATCAGACTATGATTTCTGGCGTTCGCTCAAGAATGTCGACAACGAGATCTTTCACATCGCCAACAACAACGAACCGATTCCGTTCGACATGATCCGCTGGCGCAGCATCCTGAAGCGCGCCCGCCTGAAGCGCGGCCACGCGTGAGGCTGGCGATTTCGATCGCCGTCTGGCGCCGACATTTTTCTCGTAGATTGGCGCCGCCCCTCACGAGGGCGGCGCGACGTTTCAAGCAACATCTCACGGATCAAACCTGCCGCTTGATCGCCGCCAGCGGCGAGCGCGCGATCACCGGCGAAGACTGGATGATCGCCGTGTTGGTCATCGCATGGGGGATGATGCGGTCGATCACCCGTTCGAGTTCGGCGACCGAGCCGACATGCGCCAACGCTATGAAACAGTCCTCGCCGGTCACCCGGTCGCATTGCGCGATTTCCGGCAGGTCGCGGATGATCTCGGCGACAACAGCCAATTGCCCCGGCACCGGCCGGATGCGCAGCCATGCCGATAGTTTCAGGCCAAGCGCCGCGGGATTGATCTTGACGCAATAGGCTTCGATCACGCCGTTCTCCTGCAGCCGCTTGATGCGCTCGGCCACACTCGGCGCCGACAGGCCGACCAAGCGCGCCAGCTCCGCCGTGCTGATGCGCGCGTCCTCTTCCAGCAGGCGCAATATCTTCATGTCGGCCGCATCAAGATCGGCATTTTCGGTTCGAAGGCGTTTCACAGAAAATTCCTTGGTTCCGGAGCATAAATGACCTTATGTGCCACTCATCATCCATATAAACCGGAAAGATCGACTGCGATACTGATCCGATGGACGACCAGACGCAAGTCCCGACTGCCGGTCCCGGCGCCACCTGGCCTGCCCTTGCCGGCCCCGACAGCCTGGCGACAAGGCTGCCGCCGCATCTCTGGTTCGCGGTCAGCGCGGTCTTCCACTATCTCGGGCCGGCCTTCGCCGTGCTGCTTTTCCCGCATGTCGGCGTGCTCGGCATAGCGTGGCTGCGCATTGCCACCGCGGCGCTGATCTTCGCGCCACTTACCCGCCCTTTGCGAATCTTCGCAAGAGCCGAATCCCGGACGCGGCTCCTGCTCATCGCCTTCGGCGCTTGTCTGGCGGTGATGAACTGCTCGTTCTACCTGGCGCTCGACCGCCTGCCGATCTCGCTGGTGGCGGCGATCGAATTCGTCGGCACCATCGCCATTGCGCTGGTCGGCCTCAGGACCGCCCGCAATCTGGCCGCTCTCGCCATCGCCGTCACCGGCACCTTGCTGTTGATTGACGTGAAGTGGTCAAGCGACCCGGTCGGGCTGTTCTGGGCCTTCCTCAACGGCGCGCTTTTTGTCGGTTACATCGTGCTTGGCCACCGTGTCGCCCGCGCGGGCGCCGGCGACGGCGTCGCCGGCCTGGGGGCTGCCATGGCGGTCGCCTTCGTCGTCGTGCTTCCGATCGGCTTCAGCGACGCGTTGCCCGCCTTTTTCTCGCCCCCACTGCTCATCGCGGCCATCGGCGTCGGCATCTGTTCTTCGGTCATACCGTATGTCTGCGATCAACTCGCAATGTCTCGGTTGCCGCGCTCGAGTTTCGCACTGATGCTGTCGCTGCTGCCGGTCACCGCGACGCTGATTGGCGTCGTCGTGCTGCAGCAGATTCCAAGCCTCGGCGATTGCCTCGGCGTCGCGCTGGTCGTGGCCGGTGTCGCCTTCCACAAACCGGTGGCCGATCGCGCCTAGGCCAGCTTCTGCTTGAGGAAGGCGATCGTCCTGCCCCAGGCGAGGTCGGCCGCCTTCTTGTCGTAGCGCGCCGCCGAGGTGTCGTTGTTGAAGGCATGGTTGGCGCCCTCATAGACATAGACCGTGTATTCGACATGCGCGGCGTCGAGCTCTTTCTTGAAGGCGTCGATGCCGGCATTGGTGCGCTCGTCGAGGCCCGCATAATGCAGCAGCAGCGCAGCCTTGATCTTCGAGACGTCGGCGGCCTTCGGCTGCATGCCGTAATAGGCGACGCTGGCTGCGAGGTCAGGTGCATTGACGGCCAGCATGTTGGCCGTGCCGCCGCCCCAGCAGAAGCCGATGGCGCCGACCTTGCCATTGCCGTCCTTGTCGGCCTTGAGGAACGCGACCGTCGCCACGCCGTCGGCCACGGTCTGCGCCGGGTCGAGTTTCCCGAACATGTCGCGCGCCTTGTCCTCATCGGTGGGCGTGCCGCCGAGCGGCGACAGGAAATCGGGCGCGAGCGCCACGAAGCCCTCCAGCGCCACGCGCCGGGCGACGTCGCGGATATGCGGGTTGAGCCCCCTGTTTTCATGGATGACGATGACGGTGCCGAGCTTGCCGGTCTGGTTCGCCGGTTTGACCAGATACCCCTTCATCTCGCCGCCGCTGCCGGGATAGGTGATGTCCTCGCCTTTCACGCGGGGATCGTTTTCGGCCACGATCGCCGCCTGGGCGGAGTTCGCCGCCAGCATCGGCGCGATCGCGGCCGCCGCCGCGCTTGATCCGGCAAGCCTAGTCAACTGCCCCATGAAGCGGCGGCGGTCCAGGGTCAGATGCGTGTATTCGTTATAGGCGTCGATCATCGCCTGGGTGATGACAGGCTGGGCGGGTGTCGCGACGGCTGATTTCGACATGGTACATTTCCTCGGCTTCGAATTTCGATATCCGAGCTAGATAGGGACGCGGCCGGGCGGGTCCAGCCCGGACGAGCGCTGCGGCGGGCATTGCCTGCAAGCCCGTGAAGTCGGCAACACGCGCGTCCGTGTCATCACATTTTGTTCATCGGCGAGAAACCTGCTGGCGCCGCCACGATAGTGAGGAAAACTGCCGGCGATCGATGGCGCGGTACCCGTGCCTTCACGTTCCGGTCACAAGGAGCGATGCCGATGACCATGCCCTCCCCGATCCTCGCCGGTGCATTCGTCCTTGCCGCCGCGGCTGCCCTGGCGCTACGCTCCATGGTCGTGCAGGCAGGTAGGCGGTCGATGGTCAGGGTCCGCAACCACCGCACGAACCAGAAAATCCAAGGCTGAGGTGAGACCATGAACATCCAGGATATCATCAACTCCGTCTCGCAGAAGGCGGGCCTCGACCAGGCAACGACTGAGAAAGTCGTCGGCACCATCTTCTCTGTGCTGGAGCATGAAGCCGAAGGCACAAGCGCGTCTTCGTTTTTCGCCAAGATCCCCGGCGCCGACGACCTCGCGCACCAATATGACGTCATGGCCGCCCCGGCCGGCGGCGGCGGCTTCCTGTCGTCGCTGCAGGGCGCGCTTGGCGGCGTGCTCGGCGAAAAGGCGGGTGCGCTGGTCAACGGCCTCGCCGCGCTCAAGGCCTCCGGCCTCGACATGGCGCAGATCCAGAAGGCCGGCGAGACGCTCGTCCAACAGGCCGAGGCCGCCGCCGGCCCCGATTTGACCAACCAGGTGCTCGGCTCGGTGCCTAGCCTGAAGAGCCATCTGGGGCTCGGCTAGAGCAATTCCAGGAAAAGTGCGTAGCGGTTTTCCGTCCGAAATTGCGTAAAAACAAAGAGTTAGAGCGGTTCGGCGATTCTATCAAGCGCTGAACCGCTCTAGAGAGGCACGGCCAACCGGCAGTCGCTGGCGGGAGGGCGTGCCGCATTGCGACTCTTTACTGACCATGGTTAGCGCCGCCCCTCATCCGGCTGCCGCCACCTTCTCCCCGTAAGGGACGGGGAGAAGAGGCAACTTCAGCGCTGCGCCATTCCTGCAACGCCGGCGATTGCCGAAGCCATCGATGACGCGTCCTTCTCCCCGTCCCTATACGGGGAGAAGTGCCCGGCAGGGCGATGAGGGGCGGCGCCAAAGTTGCCGGAATTGCAAACCTGGCGGGTCACCCATCCAGCCAGAATCTTGCCCCTATTTCGGCAGCGCGTAGGCCATCACATAGTCGCCCGGCTTGGTGCCAATCGAGCCGTGGCCGCCGGCGACGATGACCACGAACTGGCGCCCGTCCGCGACCGTATAGGTCATCGGCGTCGATTGCCCGCCGGCCGGCAGCCGCGCCCGCCAGAGCTGCTTGCCCGATGTCAGATCGTAGGCGCGCAGATAGTCGTCGACGGCGGCACCCAGGAAGGCGACACCGCCGGCGGTGATCATCGGCCCGCCAATGCCGGGCACCCCGACCTTCAGCGGCAACGGCAGCGGCGTCATATCGTAGACGGTGCCGTTGCGGTGCTTGTAGGCAATCGTGCCGGTCCTCAGGTCCACGCCCGCGACATAGCCCCATGGCGGCGCCTGGCACGGAATGCCCAGCGGCGACAGGAACGGTCCCATCACCACCGCGTAGGGCGCGCCTTCGTTGCGGTTCAGCCCCTGCTCGCTGCCCTTGGCGTCGCCCGGGGGCGGCACGTCCGCGCGGGGCACAAGCCGCGACGTGAAGGCGAGATAGGTCGGCATGCCGAACATCACCTGTCGCACCGGATCGACCGCCACGCCACCCCAGTTGAAAGTGCCGAAATTGCCGGGATAGATCAGCGATCCCTGCAGCGAGGGCGGCGTGTAGCGGCCTTCATAGCGCAGTTTGTGGAGCGCGATCCGGCAGGCCAGCTGGTCGAACATGGTGATGCCCCACATATCGGCCTCGGTCAGCGGCGGCGGGTTGAAGGAAAGGTCGGATGCCGGCTGCGTCGGCGATGTGTGGTCGCCCTCGATAGCTCCGCCCGGTGCCGGCACCTCCTTGACGGGGATGACCGGCTCGCCGGTGCGCCGGTCGAGCGCATAGAGGTCGCCCTGCTTGGTCGGCCCAACCAGCGCGGGCACCACGGAACCGTCGGCCTTGGTGATGTCGATCAGGCTCGGCTGGGCCGGCACGTCCATGTCCCAGAGGTCATGGTGCACGGTCTGCCGAACCCATTTCAACTGCCCGGTGTTGAGATCGAGCGCCGTGATCGAGGAGGAGAATTTTTCGACATTGGCGCTGCGGCCCGTGCCGAGCTGGTCCGGCGTCTGGTTGCCGAGCGGCACGTAAAGCAGGCCGAGCTTCTCGTCGGCGCTCGGCGTCGACCACATATTGGGCGAGTTGGCGGTGTAGGTCTGGCCGGCCGCCAGCGGCGTCGTCTGGTCCGGATTGCCGGAATCCCAGTTCCACAGCAGCTTGCCGGTGCTCGCATCATAGGCGCGGATGACGCCGGACGGCTCCTGCGTCGAATAATTGTCGTTGACCGCGCCGCCGACGATGATCTTACCGCCCGCGATCAGCGGCGCCGAAGTCGAGTAATAATAGCCCGACTTGGGATACGGCATGTTCGTCAACAGATTGAGCGTGCCGGCCTCGGCAAAGGCCGGGCAAACCTGCCCGTTGGCGGCATCGAGCGCGATCAGCCGCGCATCCGAGGTCGGCAGGTAGACGCGCGCCGCGCAGGGCTGGCCGGCGGCGCCCGCGGCATCGGCATAATAGGAGACGCCGCGGCAAGTCTGGTGCTGGCGATCCTTGTCGAGCTTGATCTTGGGATCGTAGCGCCACTTCTCCTTGCCGGTCGCGGCATCGACGGCGATGGCGAAATTGTGCGGCGTGCAGATATAGAGCGTGTCGCCAATTTTGAGCGGCGTCACCTGGTAGGTGGTCTCGCCGACATCGTCCGGTCCCTTCACGTCGCCGGTGCGGTAGGTCCAGGCCGGCTTCAGGTCGGCGACATTGTCCGGCGTGATCTGGTCGAGCGGCGAATAGCGCTGGCCGAACTGCGTGCGCCCGTAATAATGCCATTCGCCCGCCGGCACATCGCCGCCGAGATTGGCGTTGGCGATCACCTTGTCGGTATCGAGCGCGCCGGCGATATCCTTCGGATCTGCGGTCATCGAATAGCCGGCCACCGCCAGCGATGCCAGCACGGCAAGGATCAGAGGCGCGCGCCCGTCCGGCCCGGCAAGGCCGCGCCGCGCCCACGGCGTCAGCAGCCACAGCGCCACCAGCACGATGATGCCGCCGCGCGGGCCGAGCTCCCACCAGTCGAAACCGGTCTCCCAGACCGCCCAGGCCAGCGTGCCGAGCACGATCGCCGCATAGAGCCAGAGCGCAGTGGAACGGCGCCGGTAGAGCAGCCAGGCGGCGATCAGGAAGGCGAGGCCGACAATGATGTAGTACCAGCTGCCGCCCAGCGAAGCCAACCAGATACCGCCGGCGCCAAGTGCCAGGCCAATGAGGAAGAGGATGAGGGAGGTGATGGTGACAGCCAAGATGATACTCCTTCGACTGTTGCGCGCATGGTGGCGGCCCTGGGCAACCCGGCATTGCGTGCCGCCCCCTACGCAACTTTCTCCCGACCGCCGCGCCTGTCAAGCGTTGGCCATGGGTCCGCGGCAGCAACCCTCGTTTGTTCACAACGCCGGCTGCCATGTCGCTCAACTGGTCGTATCAGGCACTTTACCGGAACAAAACGTAGACAGTTCTGGTCTTTCGCTGCCGAATCACTACATTCGGGGGCGATGTCCGGCTTTTCCGAAGACATGCCCTTTTTCGACGAACCCGATGCGCGGCCCACGGCCCCGTCGGGCATTGCCGCGCGCGCCATGGCTGCCCGCGGCGGTCAAAACAATGCGCCGGACTATCTCCGGGGGCTTAACCCCGAGCAGCGGCTGGCGGTGGAGACCACCGAAGGCCCTGTTCTGGTGCTTGCCGGCGCCGGCACCGGCAAGACCCGCGTGCTGACCACCCGCATCGCCCACATCCTCGCCACCGGCAAGGCCTTCCCGTCGCAGATCCTGGCAGTGACCTTCACCAACAAGGCCGCGCGCGAGATGAAGCAGCGCATCGGCATCCTGATCGGCGAAGGCAATGTCGAAGGCATGCCGTGGCTCGGCACCTTCCACTCGATCGGCGTGAAGCTGCTGCGCCGCCACGCCGAGCTTGCCGGCCTGAGATCCGACTTCACGATCCTCGACACCGACGACGTCGTGCGGCTGATCAAGCAGCTGATCCAGGCCGAGGGGCTGGACGACAAGCGCTGGCCCGCAAAGCAGTTCGCCCAGATGATCGACGGCTGGAAGAACAAGGGCCAGGGTCCGGTCGACATCGCCGAGGGCGATGCGCGCAGCTTCGCCAACGGCAAGGGCCGCGAGCTCTACAAGGCCTATCAGGAGCGCCTGCAGACGCTGAACGCCTGCGACTTCGGCGACCTGCTCTGCCACCCGATCCGCATCTTCCGCGCCAATCCCGATGTGCTGAAGGACTATCACCGGCGCTTCAAATACATCCTCGTCGACGAGTACCAGGACACCAATACCGCCCAGTACATGTGGCTGCGGCTTTTGGCGCAAAGGCCGCAAGGCAAGCCGATCTCCCCCCTTGAGGGGGAGATGTCCGGCAGGACAGAGGGGGGCGCCTCGCACCGACAGGCCGGCGGGACAGCGCCCCCCTCTGTCGCCTCCGGCGACATCTCCCCCACATGGGGGGAGATTGGGCGCTCTTCGGCCGAAGCCCGCGCCACCGTAAACATCTGCTGCGTCGGCGACGACGACCAGTCGATCTATGGCTGGCGCGGTGCCGAGGTCGACAACATCCTGCGCTTCGACAAGGATTTTCCCGGCTCCACCATCATCCGGCTGGAGCGCAATTACCGCTCGACCGCGCACATACTGGGCGCCGCCTCCCACCTCATCGCCTATAATGAGGGCCGTTTCGGCAAGACGCTGTTCACTGACCGCAACGATCCGGAAGACGGCAAGGTCAACGTGCATGCCGCTTGGGATTCGGAGGAAGAAGCCCGCGCCATCGGCGAGACCATCGAGGCCTACCAGCGCCAGAAGCATAATTTGAACGACATGGCGATCCTCGTCCGCGCGTCCTTCCAGATGCGCGCCTTCGAGGAGCGCTTCACCACGCTCGGCCTCAACTACCGCGTCATCGGCGGCCCGCGTTTCTACGAGCGCATGGAAATCCGCGACGCGATGGCCTTCTTCCGCGTCGTCGCGCAAGGCGCCGACGACCTCGCCTTCGAGCGCATCGTCAACGTGCCGAAGCGCGGTCTGGGCGAAGCCACCATCCGCCAGATCCACGACACGGCCCGCGCCCTGCGCATCCCCATGCTGGAAGCCGCCGGCAATCTCGCCGAAAGCGACGAGTTGAAGCCGAAGCCGCGCGCCGCGTTGCGCGAGGTGGCGGCCAATTTCGAGCGCTGGCAGAAGGCGCTGGAAACCACGCCGCACACCGAGCTCGCCGAGACCATTCTCGAAGAGAGCGGCTACACCGACATGTGGAAGAACGACCGTTCGGTCGAGGCGCCCGGCCGGCTGGAGAACCTGAAGGAACTGATTCGCTCCATGGAGCAGTACGAGTCGCTGCGCTCCTTCCTCGAACATGTCGCGCTGGTCATGGATGCCGAGCAGAACGCCGGACAAGACGCCGTTTCCATCATGACGCTGCACTCGGCCAAAGGCCTCGAATTCGAGACCGTGTTCCTGCCCGGCTGGGAGGAAGGCCTCTTTCCTCACCAGCGTGCGCTGGACGAAGGTGGCCGTTCCGGGCTCGAAGAAGAGCGGCGGCTCGCCTATGTCGGCCTGACGCGGGCCAAGAAGAATCTGCATATCTGGTTCGTCTCCAATCGCCTCATCCACGGCCTGTGGCAATCGACCATCCCGTCACGCTTCCTCGAGGAACTCCCGGAAGCCCATGTCGAGGTCGCCGAAGCCGGCAACTCCTACGGCGGCTACGGCAATCCCTATGGCGGCGGCTCGTTCGCGTCCGGCCGCGGCGGCCAGGGGGCAGGAAGACAGAACCCCTACGGCGCCTCGCGCTTCGACAATGTTGGTGCCAACACGGAAAAATCCGGCGCCTTCTCCAACACCTATTCGACGCCGGGCTGGCAGCGCGCACAGGCCAACCGCACCGAGGCGACCGACCGCAATTGGGGCACGCGCTCGGGCCATCAGGTCGAGCGCATCGGCTATGGCGAAACAGACTCCGGCTACGGCGCCGGCCGCACCAGCGTGAAGGGCCGCACCATCGACGGCGAACTGGTCGCCAAATCCGTCTCCGACACGCCGTCGGCCTTCAACGTCGGCGACCGCGTCTTCCACCAGAAATTCGGCAACGGCAACATCGCGGCCATCGAAGGCAACAAGCTGACGATCGACTTCGACAAGGCCGGCCAGAAGCGCGTGCTGGACGGGTTTGTCGCGGCGGTGTGAGTTGAATGCGGCTGGCCTCGGAAAGCCGGCTTTCCGCCTCAATCCACCTTCTTCTCGCCCTTCTCCCCAGCCTTCACGATATCCCCTGTCGTAAACAGGATTTCCTTCAGTTCCACGCGCCAGTCCGTCTTCTGGCGCAGCAGGAATTCCAGGTCCATGCCGAAATGCTTGAACTCCTCGCTCTGCGCGTTCTTCATGATCGCCTTGGCCTGCGGGTCCTTCTCCACCGACATGCGCTGTTCGTACCAGCTGATCGCTTCCGCCTCCTCGATCAGCGAGGTGATCATGCGGGCAAAGGTCCGCACTTCCTGCGACAGTTCTTCCGGCGGTTCGTGATACTGGTCGAAACCCATGTCGTCCTCCCTCGACGGCTCGCGAATGGAGCCAGGCATTGGCCCGCTTCCATGAATGCGTGGGACGCGCCGCGGGTTCCGGGATCGCGGCCACAATTCTGGACGATGGATCTGCGAGCTATCTCACGAAACCGGCGCCGCGCCGCCCTCTTCCGTGCGCCGCGCGATGAATGCGTCGAGCACGCCTGACGTGGCGGCGGCCGCTGCCGGCGGCTCGAAATCGGCAAGGATGCGCTTCCAGATGCCGGTGGCGCGTTCGGTCGCGTTCTTCGAGCCGCTTTGCGTCCAGTTGCCGAAATTCGACCAGTCGGCCACCAGCGGCTCGTAGAAGGCGGTGCGGTAGCGCGCCATGGTGTGGCCGGCCGAGAAGAAGTGGCCGCCCGGCTGCACTTCGGCGATCGCCTCGAAGCCTATTGCGTCGTCGTCGCCGGGGGTCGCGGCACAAAGTTCCGCGACCGTCTGCAGCGCCTCGATGTCGGTGACCAGCTTTTCCAGGGAAACACTCAAGCCCCCTTCCAGCCAGCCGGCCGCATGGATGCAGACGGTGGCGCCCGACAGCACCGAGCCCCATAGCGCGAACTGCGTCTCGTGCGCGGCCTGCGCGTCCGAAATGTTGGCCGCGCTGCCGCCGCCCGAGCGCCAGGGCAGACCGGTGAAGCGCGCCAATTGGCCCGCACCCAGCGTGGCCTTGACATGCTCCGGCGTGCCGAAGGCGGGTGCACCGGATTTCATGTCGACATTGGAGGAGAAGGAACCGTAGACCACCGGCGCGCCCGGCCGCACGATCTGCGCCAGCGTCAGCCCGGCCAGCGCTTCGGCATGCTGCAACGTCAGGGCGCCGGCCACCGTGATCGGCGCCATCGCACCGGCCAGGCAGAACGGCGTGATGATCAGGACCTGGCCCGCCTTGGCGAAGTCGATGATGCCTTGCGCCATCGGAATATCGAGCTGGCGCGGCGAGTTGGTGTTGATGACGGTGTAGCAATGCGCGCCCGTGCGGAACTCGTCTTCGGACAGCCCGCGGGCCAGCCTGATCATCTCGAAACTGTCATCGACCTGCGGCGTACCGCGTGCGAACACGAACGGGAATTTGTCGGAGAGCGTCAGCTGCGCCCGGTTGACGGCATAGTGGCGGAGGCGATTGTCGATGTCCTGCGGCTCGATGCACGGCCCCAGCATGTGCAACACATCAAAATGTTGCACCAGCTTGATGAGTTCCTCGAAGGCGGCCAGCGTTCCGGGCCGCCGGCCGCGGTCGAGATCGGTGACGTTGGGCGCGCCGGAGCCCGCCAGGAACGTCATCGAGCCCAGTTCGAGCGACAGATCGCGAGCACGCGCGCCTGCATTGGCCTGGATCGATCGCGGCGCCGAGGCGAGTGCGGCCAACACCATGTCGCGGCCGATGCGCACCATGTCGGTGTCGGGATCGACCAGCGCGCCGGCGCGGGCGAGCACCTCGCGCGCCTGCGGCAACAGCACCTTGATGCCGAGCTCCTCCAGCACGCGCAGCGCCGTGTCGTGGATCGACGCCACCTGGTCGTCGGAAAAGATCGGCTGCGGCAGGAACGGGTTCTTCAGCGACCGGTAATTGGGCTTGCGGCTTGATTCGCTGCCGGCCTCGCCCATGCGTCCGCGCCGGCGTTCGCGCCTGCTGTCTCGTGCAGCGTCATCGATCATCAGAAACTCCTCCTCATTGCCGCATCGCCTTGCCCTGGGGATCATAGGGCGAGGCCGCGATGACCCGCGCAGTCCGCTCGACGCCGACAATGTGCACGCAAAGCGCCGTCCCCTCCCCGGCGAAATCGTCGTCCACCAACGCCAGCGCGACGCTCTTGCCGATCGTGTAGCCAAATCCGCCCGAGGTGACGAAGCCGACGCGGCGGCCTCAAGGATTCCTTCCTGGTGAGTTCGAAGCGGCACCCTATACGTACTAGACATATGTGTCTAGTGCGCTGGCGGACCCGCTTCGCGCACTGTCACGCAAGCATCATGTTCACGCCTTAGATCGGTTTCGGGGAGGCACGCGCGGCATCGTCGATGCGGCACCTCTTTTCGTTTTTGTCCTTCGGCCGCTCCGGCACGCTTCGTCACAAAGAGGATTGTCCATGAAACACCTGCACCGAACCGCCTCGCTCGGCGTCGCGCTGGTCTTGTTCACCGCCCTCACCCCGGCGCTTGCCGACGGCGTGGCTTACGTCAACAAGGGCCTGGTTGGCGTCGGCCGCATCCCCGCCGACCAGCGCGACAAGTTCGGCGAGACCTTTGGCTCCGCCTCAGGCATGGCGATCGACACATCAGGCTGGACGCATGAAGCGGGTACCTACAAGGGGTCGCTCTGGCTCCTGCCCGACCGTGGCTACAACGTCGGCGGCACCACCGACTACCGGCCGCGCCTCAACGCCATCGGCATCGAATTCACGCCTGTCGCGCCGGACGCCGCTCCCGCCGCCGGCCAGGAGCAGGCGGGCGTCAAGGCGACGCTTGCCGACACGATACTGCTCACCGATGACAAGGGCGTCGATGCCACCGGCCTCGATCCATTGTCGGATGTACGCCCGGCCACCAGCGACATGCCGATGCTGCCCGTCGCCACCAACGGCAAGCTCGCTCTCGACAACGAGGCCATCGCGCGGCTGCCCGACGGTTCGATGTTCATCTCCGACGAGTACGGCCCCAACATCTACAGGTTCTCCGCGCAAGGCCGGCTGATGTCGGCGACCCAGCCGCCGGCAGCCCTCGTGCCGATGCGCAAGGGAGCGCCGAATTTCTCCTCCGACAACCCCGGCCCCGGTGCCGCCGATCCAGATCCGAAGGATCCCGAGACCGGCCGCCAGAACAACCAGGGCCTCGAAGGCATGGCGATGACGCCGGACGGCAAGTTCCTGATCGCCGTGCTGCAGTCGGCGCCGAGGCAGGACGGCGGCGATTCCCCAGCGACGCGGCAGAACACCCGGGCGCTGGTCTACGATGCCTCCGACCTCGCCCATCTGAAGCTCGCGCATGAGTATGTCGTGCCGCTGCCGGTGTTCAGGGATGCCAAGGGCAAGACCAAGGTCGCCGCGCAGAGCGAGATCATGGCGCTTTCCGACACGGCCTTCCTGATGCTGGCCCGCGACAGCGGCAACGGCCAGGGCCTGAAGAAGGGTGACGCTTCGCTCTACCGCCAGATCAACATCGTCGACGTGTCCGGCGCGACCGACATCGCGGGCGGCCCCTTCGACGCGGCCGACAAGCCGGTGGCGCCCAAGGGCGTGCTTGATCCCTCGGTGACGCCGGCCAAGCTGACGCCGTTCATCGACATAAACGACGCCGCGCAGCTTGGCCGCTTCGGCCTGCACAATGGTGGGGCGAAGGACCGCAACGAGCTTTCGGAAAAATGGGAAGCGATGTCGGTTGCCAGCGTCCTCGACCCGAAGCAGCCCGACGACTATTTCCTGTTCGTCGCCAACGACAATGACTTCCTCGCCCAGGACGGATTCCAGGTCGGCGCGCCCTACAAGGCCGATGACGGCGCCGATGTCGACACCATGTTCCTGGTCTATCAGGTCACGCTGCCCGGCCTCGGCAAGAAGTAACGATCACTGCACAAGCGGGCGCGCCTGGCGCGTCCGCCTGAGCAGGTCGTGAAGACTCACTTCAAGAACTCGGCGTCCTTCGGCACGCCCGCATCGATCGGTTCGGCCGTCCTGCTCGATGACCTTGCCGGCAGCCGACACCGCGCACGAAGCTCCCCGCCCCCGCATCGACCTGTTCGGTTGAATCATGCGATCATCGCGCACCGGACTCGAGATAGGCCTTATCGCCCATGGACGAAAAAATGCCCGCGCGTCGGCGCACCGGCGACCTGACCAGCGGCCCGATCCCACGCACGCTGCTGCTCTTCGCCTTGCCGGTGCTCGGCTCCAACGTGCTGCAATCGCTGAACGGCTCGGTCAATGCCGTCTGGGTGGGCCGCTTCCTCGGCGACTCGGCGCTGACCGCGACATCCAACGCCAATCTCGTTCTGTTCCTGATCCTCGGCACTGTGTTCGGCATCGGCATGGCGGCCACCATTCTGGTGGCGCAGTCGGTCGGCGCCCGCGACCTGCCCGAGGCGCGCCGCATCGTCGGCACCAGCGCCACTTTCTTCTTCCTCGTTTCGGTGGTCTTCGCGGTCTGCGGCTGGATCTGGGTCGATGCCATCCTGGGCGCACTTGGCACGCCGGCCGACGCCTTGGCGCTCGCGCACTCCTACCTGCGCATCATCTTCGTCGCCGTGCCGATGATGAACCTTCTGTCCTTCGTCATGACCGTGCTGCGCGGCGCCGGCGATTCACGCACGCCCTTCATCTTCATGGCACTGGCGGTCGTTCTCGACATCGCGCTCAATCCCTTGCTCATCCGCGGCATCGGCCCGTTTCCCGAACTCGGCATCGCCGGTTCCGCCACCTCGACGCTGATCGGTCAGACCGTCAGTGTCATCGCCATCCTCGTCGTGCTCTACACGCGCAAGCATCCGTTGCGGCTGGCCGGCGCCAATCTCGTCCTGCTGCGCCCGGATCCGGCGCTGCTGCGCATCGTCGTCTTCAAGGGGGTGCCGATGGGTCTGCAGATGATCGTCATCTCGGCGGCGGCACTGACGGTGATGGGCATCGTCAATTCGTACGGTTCGCAGGTCGCCGCCGCCTACGGCATCGCCGCGCAGCTCTGGACCTACATCCAGATGCCGGCGCTCGCGATCGGCGCCGCGGTCTCTTCCATGGCGGCCCAGAATGTCGGTGCCGGCCGCTGGGACCGGATCGGCCGCGTTGCCGCTTCCGGCGTCGGCTTCAACCTCGTCCTGACCGGCGCTCTCGTCGCGCTGCTATGGGTCTTCGACCGCTCGATCCTGAGCTTGTTCCTGAGCAGTGACAGCGCAGCGATCGACATTGCCGCCCACATCAACACGGTCGCGTCCTGGTCGTTCATCCTGTTCGGCATCACCATCGTGCTGTTCGCCACCGTGCGCGCCACGGGGGCCGTGATGCCGCCGCTGATCATCCTGGTGATCTCGGTGCTCATCGTGCGCACCGGCTTTGCCTATTATATGCGCGGCGTGATCGGCGAAGAGGCGCTGTGGTGGAGTTTCCCGGCCGGTTCGATCGCCTCGCTGGCCCTGGCCGCGGCCTACTACCGCTTCGGCGGCTGGCGCACCTTGCACATGATCGAGAACAGGCCAGCGGCCGGAGAACCGCCCGACACCGGGCTCGGCGTGCCGCGCCAGCGCGCGAACATGGCACCTCAGACGCCGAACGGCTGAAGCACGCATGCTGGCGCGGCTGTCTCAGCGCCTTTGTCTGAGCCCGAAGGCGAGCGCCACCAGCGCGAACACGATGATCATGGCCGCGAAGGCCAGGCTCGCGGCGACAGGGCTTGCATAGGTCGACACGACGCCGATGCCGATGACAGGCAAGGCGTTGCCGACAAAGCAGCAGACGAAGAAGCTGGATACGACCTCGGCACGGCGGTCCTGCGGCGCGATCTCGTTCACCACCTGCAGGCCGCCTCGGTAGCCGAGTGCGGCCACGACACCGCAGCAGGCCGTCGCCACGATCATCAGCGCCATCGAGGCCAGAATCTGCGCCGCCACCACCAGCAGCACGCTCGGGATCATCAAGGCCAGGGCGGCCAGCATCGCCTTGCTGCTCTGCACGCGCATCAGCACCACGATGCTGGCCGCCGCGACGATCGCCAGTTCAAAGAACAGTGCGCCGGCAACGGCATGGTTCGTTTCGTGCAGCTGCTGCGCCAGGATGCTCGGCGCCACCGCGGCATAGAAGCCGACCAACGCCATCGCGCCGAAACCGGTCACCGCCGGCGCGACGAAGCGGGTGCGTATCTTCTGGGGTACGGAGAGGCGCGGCCGCATCGAAATCCGCCCGAGGCCACCCGGCTTGGCCACCGTTTCACGGGTGCGCCAGACCAGGACCGCCACCACCGCGAGCACCATGAGATAGATGATGAAGACCAGCCGCAGCGGCCAGGGCTCGTATTGAGCCAACAGGCCCGATATCAACGACCCGAAACCGAGACCGAGAAAGTTGGTGCCTGTAGTGATGACGCTGGCACGCGCTTTGTCGGGGGCGGGGAGAAGCTCGGCAATCCAGGCGGTCCCCGTCCCCGCGCCGATGCCGATGCCAAGTCCGCTCAGGATGCGCGCCACGTCGAGCGAGACGACATTCCCGGCGAACAGGAAGATAAGCGCGCTGACAATGGCCACGATCATCGCCGCCAGCGCTGCGGGTCGGCGTCCGACCACATCCGACACGCCACCGAACACCAGCAAGGCGCCGAGATTGCCGACAACATAGACCGCGTAGATCAGCGTCAAGGTGATCTGCGAAAAGCCGAATTGCTGCTTGTAGATGATATAGAGGGGCGTCAGCGCCGTGCTGCCGGCAAACAGCACCGCGATCATCGCCGCGACAGTCGGGATCGCGAGGACGTTGCCGGCCTCGTTCTGAGTTTGCGCCAAATCACGAAAGGCCATCGCCAACCTCGTCACCAGTTTCAGGGATCGCGAGGTTAACGCACCCTTACCGCCGGCGTTCCAGTGAACGTCCAGGCTCCTGACACCACGGTGGGCCTTGCCCGATCAGGCAAGCCGATGATCTCACAATTGCGGATCGGGGCCAGCGGCCCCGATCCATCACGGCATCCCTTGTGCCGTATCAAATGCAATCAGTCCTACTTGCAGGAAACCGGGCCTATTGTTGAGGAATTTTCCTCGCACTGTTTATCGGCGCCCCAACATCCGCTAACGATTTACTATCTTTCAGCAATTCATCGCGGACCGGGTTTTGATCATGGGCAAAGGCAGGGTCGAGGCATTCACCGACGGCGTGGTGGCGATCATCATCACCATCATGGTGCTGGAGTTGAAGGTACCGGAAGGCGAGGATTTTTCGGCGCTGCTGCCGCAGTGGCCGATCTTCCTATGCTACGTGCTCTCCTTCATCAATGTCGGCCTCTACTGGAACAATCTGCACAACATGTTCCACACGGTGCAGCGTGTCGACGGCCGCGTGCTGTGGGCGAACCTGCATCTGTTGTTCTGGCTGTCCCTGATGCCGGTGACGACCGCCTTCATGGGCGAGAACCATTTCGCCACGGTTCCCGTCGCGGTCTACGGTTTCGACCTTGCAATGTGTGCGACCGCCTACTTCATCCTGGTCATTGCGCTGCATCGGCTGCATGGGCCGGATACCGCATTCGCCAAGGCCATCGGCCGCGACCGCAAGGGAAGGATTTCGCTTGCCATCTACATAGCGGCCGTTGGGCTGACCTTCCTCGACCGGTGGATCGGCGTCGCACTCTATGTTGCCGTCGCCCTGGTCTGGCTGGTGCCGGACACGCGCTTTGCACGGGTCCTGGAGAAGTAATTCTATTTACGCATCGCCTTCAGCTTCTCCGCCACCGAAGCAGCTAGATCGGCATAGCGCTCTTCCAGCCGCTCCGCCGACTTGATGATCGAGAAATCATGGCCGAACTTCTCCAGAGCCATGCGCAGTTTCTCGACGAATTCCGCTTGCTTTTCCAATTCGGAGAACAAGGTTTTCACCTGAGCTTCGCTGATGTCCGGGTTGGCCAGCATCTGCGGCACCTCGCGCCCCATCTGGTCGCCGGTGGCGGTCTGCTCCTTCAGAATTGCAACCCAATCCGTCAATCGGAAATCTCCCTTTTGGCGTCGCAGCATGCGCAGCCACGACCGGAGTGGTCAACCCGACAAGCCTGACGGAGGCTTGCACAAGCCCGTTCCGGCGCTAAGTTCGGCGCCATCGAAAAAGGAAGCCATCGCAGATGATCCCCGACGCCGAGATCCAGACCGCCCTGCCAGCGCTTGGCCAAGGCAATACCGTCGTCATCACCGGCGCCGCCAGCGGCATTGGCCTTGCGGCGGCCAAACGGCTGGCGCTGATGGGCATGAAGATCGTGCTCGCCGACATTGGCGGCCCGCGCCTCGACGATGCCTCGCGGGCCGTTGCCGCGATCGCCGGCGAAGACGCCGTGCTTGCCGTTGCATCGGACGTGTCGAAGGCCGATGAGGTCGATCGTTTGGCCGACCGGGCATTCGGCGCCTTCGGCGAGGTCTCGCTGCTGATGAACAATGCCGGCATCGGCGACAACCCGGGAAAACCCTGGGAAAACCGCGACGGCTGGAAACGGCTGCTCGATATCAATTTCTGGGGCGTCGTGCATGGCGTAGAAGCCTTCGCGCCACGCATGCTGGCGTCAGCCAAGCCAGGCCTGATCGTCAACACCGGCTCCAAGCAAGGCATCACCACGCCGCCTGGCAACCTCGCCTACAACGTTTCCAAGGCTGGCGTGAAGACCTTTACCGAGGGCCTGGCGCATGCGCTGCGCAACGAGCCCGGCGCCCGCCTGTCGGCGCATCTGCTCATCCCCGGCTTCACCTATACCGGCCTGACCGAAGGCGCGACGGAAAAGCCCGCCAGCGCCTGGACCGGTGAGCAGGTCATTGATTTCATGCTGGAATCGCTGGTCAGGGGTGACTTCTACATCCTGTGTCCCGACAATGAGGTGGCGCGGCCACTGGACGAAAAGCGCATGGCCTGGGCGATCGGCGACATCATCGAAAACCGTCCTGCTCTGTCGCGCTGGCATCCCGACCACAAGGATGCATTCGCGGCGTTCATGAAAGACTGAGCCTCAAGCCGCGCTCTTTTTCGCGCCCCGCTTCTGGGCAACCGCCTTCTTGGCCGCTATGGTCGCGACTTTCTCGTCATGCCGCTTCGCCGCCCGCTCGCATTTGGCGCGGATCTCCTGGACCTCGGCTTCAGTCAGGTGCTCGATGCCGATGAAGGTGTTTTTGGCCGCGCCGACCCGTATCAGCTCGTCGAGCTTGGCCTGGATCGCCGCGCCGTCGCGATTCTGAGTGTTTTGAATGAGAAACACCATCAGGAAGGTGATGATGGTCGTGCCGGTGTTGATCACCAGTTGCCAGGTGTCCGAGAAGGCGAAGAGTGGCCCGCTTACTCCCCAGACGACGACGATCAGGCAGCAGACTGCGAATGTCGGCGACAGGCCAGCAAGGTGAGCTACCCGGTTGGCGATTTTGGTGAAAAGCTTCTCGATCATGGGCTCCCTCAAAACAGCGCCGCGCCGTTCGGTACGCCGGAAGAAACAACCGGCAGCCATTCGGGTTCCCGCGCGCAAAAAATACAACCGATGCAATTAAATGCACGCGGCGCGCGCATTCGGCACAAAACACACCTTATCGGTTCAATGTCATGGTAGCCGCGCAGGCAAGAGCCTGTTCCTTCCGCTTCACGGCGGTTTACCTCCAGCCCCTTCCGCCGCGCCATCCCCGCATGGCGGAAGGGGTTTCATTTCACAGAGCGCCAAGAATAGTTCCCTGCACGGCCGTGACGGCAGGTCCAAACCGTTCTCTGCGGGAGATTAAACGGCGTCGTTTTCCCAGCGGTCGAGGAAGGCCTCGATCGGCATTGCCTGCATGTCGGGAACCGCTTTGGCGAGTTTCTCGACCGGCCAGTCCCACCAGGCGAGAGCCTCGATCCGGGCCGCGACGGCCACGGGGAAGCGCGGCCTGATCGGTTTGGCCGGCACGCCGGCGACGATCGTGTAGGACGGCACGTCACGCGTCACCACCGCATTGGCGCCAATGACCGCGCCGTTGCCGATGGCGATGCCAGGCAAGATGACCGCGCCGTGGCCGATCCAGACATCATGGCCGATGGTCACGGCCTTCGACCGCCGCCGCTCGCGGAACGCGGCATCGACGCCCAGCCAGCGGAAATACTCGTTCGGCCGATAGCTGACCTTGTGCTGGGTCAGCCGCTCGATCGGATGCTCCAGCGCATTGATGCGGCTGTTGGCGGCGATGGAGCAGAATTTGCCGATCGTCGTATAGATCGCCTCGGCATGGCGTTCGAAATAGGAGAAATCGCCGACGATGACCTCGCGCAGCACGACGCGTTCGCCGATCGCGGCATAGCGGCCAAGCTTGCAGCCCTTCATCTCCGCGGTAGGATGGATACGCGGCTCGGGGTCTTTCGCAACGAGATCTTCGGAACGGTCCATGCCGGCGGCTTTACGTCAGGACGATTGGTCCCGCAAGCGGGGCCAATCGTCCGTCGGAACAGGACCAGGAGGAGTCCGACCCGCCTATTTCGGCGTGGCTTTGCTCCACACCACGTTCTGGCCGTAGAGCGGCACCGTCGTAACCGACATCTTGGCCGAGCCGTTCTGCACCTGGCGCGAGTGCGACAGATAAATCAGCGTCTCGCTCTTCTTGTCGTAGATGCGGTTCACCACCTGCTTCTTCCAGATCAGGCTGAGGCCTTGCTTGAACACCTCCTCGCCGCTCTCGCTCATGTCGATGTCGCCGATGGTGATCGGCCCGGTCTGACGGCACGAGATCGAGGAATCGCTGGGATCCTCGAACCAATTGCCCTTGTGCAGGCGGTCGATGATGCTTCGGTCGAAATAGGCGACATGGCAGGTCACACCATCCACCTTCGGGTCCTTGATCGCGTCGATGATGATGTCGTTGCCGACCCAGTCGACGCCGACCTTGCCGACTTCCTCGGCAACGGCGCTACCGGCGCCAAGCACGATAAATGCCGCCAACGCGCCGCCGATCAGTTTCCGCCCAGTCAGTTCGAGCCCAATCAGTTCGAGCAAAGAAGCCTCCTCGGTTCGAGTTGCCGGTCTCAGGTGGGGCGAACTGTTCGGCTTTGCAAGCAGATGCGTCAACACCACAGCCGGTTGCGTCAACGCGGCATCTTTGCGTGTACCCCGTCGAACCGCTAAGACTGTGGCCGAACAAGAGGCGCACCGTTTTGGCCGGCGCGTCCCATGACATTACAGACGGACATTTCTGATGATGCGTTCTATCCTGGTCGGCATTCTCGTTCTGATGGCTGCCGGCATCGGCTGGCTGACCTTCGACTGGTATCGCGGCCACTATGGCGGCGAGCCTTTCGGCGCGGCGTTCACCCTGGTCGACCAGAAAGGCGCACCGATCACCGAGGCCGCTTTCCGGGGACAGCCCAGCGTCGTTTTCTTCGGCTTCACCCATTGCCCCGAAGTCTGCCCGACCACGCTGTTCGAACTCGCCGGCTGGCTGAAGACGCTCGGCGATAACGGCAAGAACCTGCATGCCTATTTCGTCTCGGTCGACCCGGAGCGTGACACACCGCAGGTCATGAACGCCTATGTCAGCAATTTCTCCGACCGCATCACCGGCATCACCGGCGACCCGGACAAGGTCCATGCCATGGCCAAGGCGTTCGGCATCTACTGGAAGAAGGTCGATACCGGCGACGGTGATTACACCATGGACCACACCGCCTCGGTGCTGCTGCTCAACGCCAAGGGCGACTTTGCCGGCACGATCGCCTATGGCGAGAGCGCCGACACCGCCGTCGAGAAGCTGAAGCGCCTCGCCGCGAACGGCTGACAAAATTCACATGACCCAGACGCGGCTCCACTTCACCACCGGAAAGATCGAGGCGGAGCGCATCTTCGCGGCACTCGAAACGGCCTTCGAGGATGAAGGCCTGCCGATCGCCGTGCTGGAGGTCGACGAAGACGCCGACATCCACGAGGTCTCGCTCTACGCCGATGGCGACGTCGACGCCGTCGAGGCGCGGCTGAAGGACATTCTCGCCGGCCTCGTTTTGTCGAGACCGCTCGAGCGCGAGGCGCTGCCCGACATCGACTGGGTGGCACGTTCGCTGGAAGGCCTGAAGCCTGTGCGCGCCGGCCGTTTCTTCGTCCATGGCGCGCATGACAGCAGGAAGCGCCACAGCGGCGAACTGGCCATAGAGATCGAGGCGGGTCTTGCCTTCGGCACCGGCCATCACGGCACCACCGCCGGATGCCTCGAAATGCTGGAGAAAGTCGTGCGGCGCGAGCGTCCGCGCAACGCGCTCGACCTCGGCACCGGCAGCGCGGTGCTGGCGATCGCCGTCGCCAAGCTGGCGCATATTCCGGTTCTGGCCACCGACATCGATCCGGTGGCGGTCAAGGTCGCCGCCGCCAATGCGCGGCTGAACCACGTCAAAGGCCTGATCGAGACGGTGACAGCGCCGGGCTTTCATCACCCGATCTTCGCCAGGCGCTCCCCCTTCGACCTCATCGTCGCCAACATATTGGCGCGGCCGCTGATGCGGCTGGCGCCGCAAATGGCGGGCCACATCACGCTTGGCGGTTCGATCGTGCTGTCTGGGATTCTCGATCGCCAGCGCGACGCGGTCATCTCGGCCTATGTCGGCCAGAATTTCCGCCACGTCAGTACCTTGCATCGCGAGGGCTGGGTGACGATCCACCTCAAACATTGACGTTGCGCGGCAGCGTTATCTTGTTCCGACCTAAATCGGGCAAAGCGACGGAGTTGGACATGCGGTCACAGTCGACAGCTTCTCGCGCTTCACAAGTTTCGGCCGTTCATATGTCCTCTTCATGAAAACCCCCGTTGTCCCTCAAGTGACAAGTTTGCCTTGCGCCGGCAAAGACAGTCAACCGGCGACTAAATTAGGGTGAACTTAACCCACAGGTGTTGCCGATTGGCTATGGACATGAGCGCTTCTGACGTCGAGAAAATGACTTCTAGCACCAGCTTGGCACGGAATCCGACCTCGGTCAGATCGTCCGCTCGCCTCAGCCTTCCGGCATGGCTGGACCAAGCGCGATCGGTTGTCAGCCGGGCGACGCTGTAGCAGTTTGCGCCGGCTGGAAATCGATTCCGATTTACAGCCCCATAGGTTACGGTCGCGCGAATACCAGGAGACCCACCATGTTCCAGTCCTTCGATTCCGCGGGCGACCCGGCGGTCGGCAAGCCGCGCGTGGCGCTGCTGCGCCAATGGCTCGGCGACAATGGCCTCGATGGCTTCATCGTTCCGCGCGCCGACGAACACCAGGGCGAATATGTCGCCGATCGTTCGGCCCGGCTGAAATGGTTGACTGGCTTCAGCGGCTCGGCCGGCGTCGCCGTCGTGCTGCGCGACCGCGCCTTCGTCTTCGTCGACGGGCGCTACACGCTGCAGGTGCGGGGCGAAGTCGACCTCGGCATCTTCTCGATCGAGAGCCTGGTCGACAACCCGCCCGCTGTCTGGCTCAGGGATAACATCGGCAAAGGGGCGCGGCTGGGTTTCGATCCCTGGCTGCACACGATCGGCGAGGTCAAGGCGCTGCAGGCCTCCGCCGACAAGAACGGCGCGGTGCTCGTGCCGCTCGACAGGAACCCGATCGACATCATCTGGAAGGATCAGCCCGCCGCACCCGTGACCCCGGTCGAGCTGCATCCGATCGGCTTTGCCGGCGAGATCGCCAAGGACAAGCTGGCGCGGCTGGCAACGGCAATCGGCAAGGACGGCGCCACCCATGCCGTGCTGACCGACCCCTCCTCGATCGCCTGGGCCTTCAACATTCGTGGCGGCGACGTGCCGCACACGCCGCTGGCGCTCGGCTTCGCCATCCTCGCCGCCGACGGATCGCACCAGCTGTTCATGGATCGGCGCAAGTTCTCGCGTCAGGTCGCGGCCTACCTCACCCAGCTTGCCGATCCGCATGAGCCCGGCGAATTCGAAGCCGCGATCGTGGCGCTTGCGAAAAGCGGCGCGAAAATCGCGCTCGATCCGGTGCTGGCGGCCGACCGGCTGCGCATGCTGGTCGAGGACAATGGCGGCACGGTGATTGCCGCGCCCGATCCTGCCCGCATCCCGCGCGCCACCAAAAACCCTGCCGAGATCAACGGCTCGCGCGCCGCGCATCGCCGCGACGGCGCGGCGGTGGCGAAGCTTTTGTGCTGGCTGGAGCGCCAGAAACCCGGCTCCCTCGACGAGATCGCGGTTGTCACCAGGCTCGAAGAGACGCGCCGGCAGACCGGCGAGGAAACCCAGATGCCGCTGCGCGACGTCTCTTTCGACACCATTTCCGGCGCCGGGCCGAACGGCGCCATCATGCATTACCGCGTCTCGCGCGCCACCAGCCGCAAGCTGCAGGCCGGCGAACTGTTCCTGCTCGATTCCGGCGCGCAATACCAGGACGGCACGACAGACATCACCCGCACCGTGCCGATCGGCCAGCCGACCGAAGAGATGCGCGAACGCTACACGCTGGTGCTGAAAGGCATGATCGGCATTTCGACGCTGCGCTTCCCCGCCGGCACACGCGGCTCGGAAATCGATGCGGTTGCCCGCATGGCGTTGTGGAAGCATGGCTGCGACTTCGCCCATGGCACAGGCCACGGCGTCGGCTCGTATCTGGCCGTGCATGAGGGTCCGCAGCGCATCGCCCGCACCGGCACCGAAAAGCTGCTCGAAGGCATGATGCTGTCGAATGAGCCCGGCTACTACAAGGAAGGCGCCTACGGCATCCGCATCGAGAACCTCATCCTGGTGACGCCGGCCGAACAGATCGAGGGCGGCGACATCGCCATGCACGGTTTCGAGACGCTGACGCTGGCGCCGATCGACGTCAGGCTGGTGCGCACCGACTTGCTGACGCGTGACGAACTGCACTGGCTCGACACCTACCACGCCCGCGTGATGGCCGAGATCGGACCGATGCTCGACGGCGAAACGCTGGCCTGGCTGGAAAAGGCGACGGCACCGCTGCCGCACGACGCGAAGATTTGAGGCGGTCGATATTCAGCTTGCAAGGCTGGCGCTGCCCCTCATCTGCCTGCCGGCATCTTCTCCCCGTATAGTGACGGGGAGAAGGGGCTGGCTGCAGCCTCCCCGTTCTTTCCTGAAACGTTGATGATTGGCGAAACCGTCGATGACAGCATCCTTCTCCCCGTCACTATACGGGGAGAAGTGCCCGGCAGGGCGATGAGGGGCGGCGCTGACGATTCAAACCGATCGCGCCTACCCCGCGAACTGCCGCGCCAGGATCAGAACCGCAGCGCCTGCCAGAAACATCGCCATCAGCCCGCCGCGCAGCGAAACCGCGGCCGTGACCACCAGAGCCACCCACTCCGCCGGTCCTGCATTCAGCAGTTCCGGCGCCACCAGCGTCGTCAGCACCGCAGCCGGCACGGCATTGAGGCCGGCTTCCACGCGCGGATGGATGTTCTCGAAGCGGGAGATGACCAGATGCCCGCCGATGCGCGTGAGATAGGTGGCGATCGCGCCGGCGATGATGATCCAGAATGTGGTGCTCATGGCCTTGTCTCCACGCCGCTGTGGTGCGGCGGCAGGATGACGGCGAGCAGCACGCCGGCAACGGCGCCGATCGACACGTGCCAGGGCGAGCCCACCGCCTTGTAGGCGACGATCGAGGCGCAGGCACTGGCGACGACCACCGGCAGCCACAGCGGCCGCTTGCGGAACCCCATCACGAGGCCGAGGAAATAGATCGGCAGCAGGAAATCGATGCCCAGCGCATGGGTGTCGGGGATGAGCTTGCCGAACAGCGCGCCGAGCCCGCTTTCAACGATCCAGAACAGATAGACCGGCAGGCCAAGCCCCAGATACCAGGCGAAGCCCACGGTCTGACCGGATTGCGCCCGTGCCTCGGCGACCGCGAATTGCGGATCGGTGAGGATGAAATAGCCGAGTGCCTGCTGAATGACGGGCCAGTGCGCGATGCGCCGGCCGATGCCGGCGGAATAGAGCACATGGCGGAAATTGACGGCGAAGATCGACAACACGACCAACCACGGCGCGACATGCTGGCCGAACAGCTGGATGCCGACCATCTGGCTGGCGCCACCATAGACCAGCGCGCTCATCAGGAAGGCTTCGAGGACCGAGAAGCCGTTGTCGACGGCGAGCGCGCCGAACAGCACCGCGAACGGCGCCGATGCCACCACGACCGGGATGGAGAGCCGCACGCCCTGCCAGAAGTCGCTTTTGCCGCCGCTCTCTGAAATCACGTCCGTCGCCATCGGCCACTCCTGATGCATGTCGCCCAAAACTGAGTAGCGGTTTTGGGACAACGACATGCACGACAACAAAGGGAGTGGCGGTATTTAGGTGGCATGGTTTGCCGTGTCACACGAATTCGGTTGAGCCAAACGATCAGCGGAAATGATCGTCGCGACGCTTGCGTGGAAGCTCATTGTTTCTCGGTCTTGCCCTCGATCGCCCTGCCCCAATCGAGCAGCGGCTTGGCGCGCATGGTGAAATCGACAAGTTCCTCGACCAGTTCTGGCCCGTGGATACCAGCCGGATCGATCGCGTGGCGGACGGCGAAATGCCGGTTGCGGATGGCGGCGACGAGGTCCTTGTCGGCGACCTCTTCGAAGCCGCGCGGCGTTCGTTTCATGCCGCCTTCGGCATCGAGTTCGAGGCCATTCTTCCTCAGCGCCGCCACCACGGCGCGAAACGCTTCGGGATGGCTCGTGATGGCCTTGCGCATGGCCGTCAGCAGTTCCGGCGCCGGCTGCCACCAGGCGACGCCGGCAAAGCAGCGCTCGAGCCCGATATGGACGAAGAACACACCCTGCTCCATCTTGGTGCCGTCCGGCGACAGGATAGCCGACAGATGCCGGTTGTAGGGTCGCTTGTCCTTGGCGAAGCGCACATCGCGGTTGATGCGGAACAGCGACTTCTTGCGATCGCCGCGCAGGCCGAGGCCCGCCTCGGTAAAACGATGCGTCAGCGTCTCGACGAGATCGCCCAGTGGGTCGCGCAATTCCTTTTCGAACAAGTCGCGATTCTCCAGGAACCACTCGCGGCTCTGGTGGAAATCCAATGCCTTCAGGAACGGAATGGCCTTGGGGCCGAACCCTTTGAACGCTTCGCCCGTCACGACTTGCCGACCCGCTGCAGCCAGCTGTCCTCGTCGATGACTTCGACGCCCAGTTCACTGGCAAGCTTGAGCTTGGAGCCCGCACCCGGCCCCGCAACCACAAGATCGGTCTTGGCCGAAACCGAGCCGGCCACCTTGGCGCCGAGACGTTCGGCCATTGCCTTGGCTTCGGAGCGTGTCATCTTTTCCAGCGAACCGGTAAAGACGATCGTCTTGCCGGCGACCTCGCTGTCGGCCGAGACGGTGACGATGTACGGCTTCGGTTTGACCTGCTCCAGCAGCTTGTCGAGCACGTCGTCATTGCGCTCATTGCCGAAGAAATCGCGAAGCGCATCGATCACCGTGTCGCCAATGCCGTTGATCGATGGGAAGACGGCATGCGGATCCTCCGCCGCCGCCGTCTCCTTGCCGACGCGGATAAGCTCCTCGATGGTAGAGAACGTGCGGGCCAACACGGCGGCCGTGGTTTCGCCGATATGGCGGATGCCGAGCGCGAAAATGAAGCGGTCGAGCTCCGGCGCGCGGCGCGAATCGATGGCCGAAAACAGCTTGTCGAGACCCTCATAATTGCGGTCCTCGACGCTGCGCACATTTTTGCGGGCCTTGCCGGACGCCGCCTCGCGCTGCCTGGCCTGCTCCTCGCGCCGCTCGGCCAGCGCCCTGGTCACGGCGGGGCGGCGGTCCCTGAGCGTGAAGATGTCGGCGGCTGTCTTGATCAACCCGGCATTGAAGAAAGTATCGATGTTTTCCGCGCCGAGGCCTTCGATGTCCAGGGCGCCACGCGACACGAAGTGGCGCAGCCCTTCCACGGCCTGCGCCGGGCAGATCAGCTCGCCGGTACAACGGCGGCGCGAATCCTCCTTGCCGGTCTTCTCGTTGATCTCGCGCGTCGCCGGCGAGCCGCAGATCGGGCAGGTGTGCGGGAATTCGTACGGCGCGGCATCGGGCGGGCGCTTGTCGATGACGACGCTGACGATCTGCGGGATGACATCCCCTGCCCGCTGGATCACGACCGTGTCGCCGATGCGCACGTCGATACCGTCGCGTATCGGCTGCCCGGTGCTGTCCAGGCCCTTGATATAGTCCTCATTGTGCAGCGTGACGTTTTCCACCACGACGCCGCCGACCGTCACCGGCGCAAGCCGCGCGACCGGCGCCAGCGTGCCGGTCCGGCCGACCTGGATGTCGATCCTCTGCACGGTCGTCATTGCCTGTTCGGCAGGGAATTTGTGCGCGACGGCCCAGCGCGGCTCGCCGGTGACGAAGCCCCAGCGGCGCTGCAGCTCCAGTTGATCGACCTTGTAGACGACGCCGTCTATGTCATAGCCGAGCGACGAGCGCTGCTCCTCGATCCGGTGATAATGCGCGACCAGTTCCTCGACCGACTTCGCGCGCACCATCAGCGGGCTGATCTTGAATCCCCAATCGGCGAATTTCCGCACTGATTCGTACTGCGTTGGTGCTGGATCGGCCGTCGTATAACCCCAGGCATAGGCAAAGAATTTGAGATTGCGGCTGGCGGTGACGGAGGGATCCTTCTGGCGCAGCGACCCGGCCGCCGTGTTGCGCGGATTGACGTAATCCTGGCCGCCGACAGCCGCCGAGCGCGCCTTGAGTGCCTCGAATTCCGCATAGGTCATGTAGACCTCGCCGCGAATCTCGATGGTTTCAGGCCAGCCTGATCCCTTGAGCTTCGCGGGAATGTCGGCGATTGTCCTCAAATTGGCGGTGATGTCCTCGCCGACGGCGCCGTCGCCGCGCGTCGCACCTTGCATGAACACGCCCTTTTCGTAACGCAGCGAAGCCGACAGGCCATCGATCTTCGGCTCGGCGGTGAAAGCGATGTCGAGGTCCTTGTCGCGGTCGAAGAAGCGCCGGCCACGCTCGATGAAATCGGCAACGTCAGCGTCGGTATAGGCCTTGGCGAGGCTCAGCATCGGCACGGCATGGCGCACCTTGGTGAAACCTTCCGCCGGTGCGGCACCCACCCTGAGCGAGGGCGAATCCTCGCGCACCAGGCCGGGAAAGCGCTCCTCGATGGCGAGATTGCGCCGCCGCAACGCGTCATACTCCGCGTCCGTGATCATGGGTGCGTCCTCGGCATGGTAGCGCCGGTCATGAGCGGCGATCTCCTCGGCCAACCACTGAAGTTCGGCTTCGGCCTCGCTTTCGCTGAGCGCATCAACGGGTTTTTCGGCCATTTTTTTGTCCCTGAACGGTGGCGCGTCACCATAGAGCATGATCCCGAAAGGTGGGAACCGGTTTTCGGAAAAGATCATTCATGAACAGCAGGATGGAGCCATATCCTGACTCGCCCCATGACGCCGGATAGTCTCATGCCGCGTTTGTATTCTCGCGCAGCAGCCGCTCGGCGGCGGCGCGCGCCTCGTCGGTGATCGTCGCCCCAGCCAGCATGCGGGCGATCTCCTCCTGCCGCGCGGTCCTGTCCATCTCGGCAATGCCGGTCGCGACACGGTCGGTGCTGCCCGATTTGGAGATCAGGAAATGTGTCGCCGCGCGCGCCGCCACTTGCGGCGCATGCGTGACCGAAAGCACCTGGACGCGCTTCGACAGCCGCGCCAACCGCTGGCCAATGGCGTCGGCCACCGCGCCGCCCACGCCGGTGTCGATTTCGTCGAAAACCAGTGTCGGCGCCGAACCACGATCGGCAAGCGCCACTTTCAGTGCCAGCAGGAAGCGTGACAGCTCGCCGCCGGACGCGACCTTCATCATCGGGCCGGGCCGCGTGCCAGGATTGGTGCGCACCCAGAACTCGATCTGGTCGATGCCCTCTTCCATGCGGGCCTCGGCCTCGCTCTTCATCTCGACGATGAAGGCCGCGCGTTCGAGCTTCAGCGCCGGCAATTCCGCCATCACCGCCTTGGTCAGACCGACCGCCGCGCCATGGCGAAGCGAGGACAACTGTGCGGCGGCGATGTCATAGGTTTCGCGCGCGGCGGCCGCCTGCTTTTCCAGTCCATGCAGGCGCTCCTCGCCCGCATCGAGATCGGCGAGATCGGCAACCATCGTGTCGCGCAGCTGCGCCAGATCGTCGACGGCGACGCTGTGCTTGCGCGAGGCCGCGCGCAGCGAAAACAGCCGTTCCTCGGCTTTTTCCAGCCGTTGCGGGTCATATTCGGTGGCACGCAATGCGGCCTCGACGCCGGACTGCGCCGCGTCGAGCGACAGCATCGCTTCATCCAGCGACTTGACCACGTCCTCGAGCAGGCCGGGCGCCTCCGTTGCCTTGCGCTGCAGCCGCCTCAGCAAACTTGCCAGTTGCGGCAAGGGCGACGACGGGCCCGACAGCACATCCTGCGCATCATGGATTTCGGAAGCGATCTTCTCGGCGCGCATCATGTGGGCGCGCAGCTCGGCAAGTTCGGTTTCCTCGCCGGGCTGCGGGTCGAGCTTGGTCAGTTCGGCAACCGCGGCGCGCAGATAGTCGGCCTCGCGTGCGGCGGCGGCCACCTTGGCGCGATGGCGCGTCAGCTCCTGCTCGCAGGCGCGCCAGTGCCGCCATGCCTCGCCGGTCGAGCGGACGGCGCCCAGATGGCCGCCGAAAGCATCGAGCACGTCGCGGTGCGCGCCGGGATCGACCAAAGCGCGTTCATCATGCTGGCCATGGATCTCGACCAGCGCGCGGCCGACATCGCGCATCAGCGTCACGGAGGACGGCTGGTCGTTGACGAACACACGGGTGCGGCCGTCCGCTGTCTGCACGCGGCGCAGGATGATGTCTCCATCGTCCTCGATGGCATTTTCGGCAAGCAGCGCGCGCACCGGATGGTTGCGCGGAACATCGAACACGGCGATGACCTGGCCCTGCGATGCGCCATGGCGCACCAGCGAGGCATCGCCGCGCGCGCCGAGCGCCAGCGACAGGGCATCGAGCAGAATGGATTTTCCGGCGCCGGTTTCGCCGGTCAGCACGGAAAGACCCGGCTGGAAGTCGATGTCCAGCTTTTCGATCAGGACGATATCTCGGATCGACAGTCTGGAAAGCATGAGAAACCGGACCTATTGCATGCCGCCCGAAAGTGGACCCGGTCTCGGGATAACGACAGGCACGAGAACAAAGAGATTAAAGGCGGCGCCGACAGGTGGAGTCGCAGCGCCGCACTATCTTTTTGTTTGGGCTTCGGATCAATCCGAAAAAGCGCGCTGCGCTCGGAGCTCTGCGGTCACGCGCCGGTGATCAGCTTCCCGGCCTTGGATATCCACGATCCGGCATTTTCGCGCGGGGCCAGCCCGTTGCTCTGCAGCAGCTTGTAGGAATCCTTGTACCAAGAGCTGTCGGGATAGTTGGTACCGAGCACCGCGGCGGCCGTCTGGGCCTCCGAGGTCAAGCCCAACGCGTAATAGCTTTCGGTGAGGCGGGCGAGCGCTTCCTCGACATGGCGCGTGTTGGAATAGTTTTCGACCACGGTGCGGAAGCGCTTGACGGCGGCGATGTATTCGCGGCGCTCCAGATAATAGCGGCCGATCTGCATCTCCTTGCCGGCGAGCTGGTCGTTGGCGAAGCGGATCTTTTCCTTGGCGTCGTCGACATATTCCGACGTCGGCCAGCGCGTCACCAGGTCCTGCATCGTCTGCAGGGTCTGGCGTGCTTCCTTCTGGTCCTGCGTCACGTCCTTGATCTGGCGATAGTAGCTGAGACCAATGATGTACTGGGCATAGGGCGCGTCATCCGTGGACGGATAAAGCGCCAGGTACCGCTTTGCCGACTGGATCGCGTCGTCGTAACTGCCCTTCCGATAGTCGGCGAACGCACCCATCACCATCGATTTGCGGGCCCATTCCGAATAGGGATGCTGGCGGTCGACGGCGTCGAACTTCTTGCTCGCCTCGTCCAGGCGTCCCGCATTCATGTTGGCGAGACCCTGATTGTAGAGCACGTCGGCCGGCTCGGTCTGGTCGACATAGGTCGACAGGTCGATATCTTTCTCCGACGACATGCAGGCCGACAGAAAGAGCGATGGAACAACCACCGAAAGCGCCAGGAAAACGGACCGCTGCGGCGCTTTCGATTGACCGACTCGCTTGAAGAACATGATTGGATTGCGCCCTTTCGGCGTTATTTCAATGCCTCTTGCATGCTGTTGTCCCAAAACTGGTCCCCACTTTTGAGCGACATGCACTGATCGACGGCAGCAGCCATAAACCATAACCGCCTTGCCCGGCAACGCTATGTCCAGCCAATCGCACATTTTTGTGGCGGCGGACCGCAGCGTATCAATCTATGCAATTTCGCTGATGGATGATGCATTCATGCAACACCCACGCCGCCATGGAATCCGAAAAAGATAAAGGAAATCAGATCATCCAGGGCGCATAGAGCGGCGCGTTGACGGCGTTCATTTCGGCGCCCCGGCCACGCTCGCGGCGTGTCGTCTCGACGATCTCGAAGGCCGTGCGATCCGACAGCAGGCGCCGCAGCGCAGCGGCGTTCAGCCTGTGGCCGCCGCGATAGGAGCGAAAACAGCCGATGAAGCGCGCGCCGGCCAGCGCCAGGTCGCCCATGGCGTCGAGCGTCTTGTGGCGCACGAATTCGTTGGGATAGCGCAGGCCGCCCATATTGATGACACGATTGTCGTCACCGATCACCAGGGAATTTTCCAGCGAGGATCCCAGCGCATAGCCGGCGGCCCACAGCCGTTCCACGTCCTTCATGAAGCCGAACGTGCGGGCGCGGGCGATGTCGCGGCGGAAAATATCGGCATTGATGTCCGATGCGAAGAGCTGACGACCGATAGCCGGGCTTTCGAAATCGATCTCGACCTCGAAACGGGTCCCTTCATAGGGCCTGAACTCGGCCCAGGAAGCCCCGTTCTCGATGCGGACCGGCTTGACCACCCTGATATAGCGGCGCTTGACGGCCAACACCTCGATGCCGGCCTGGTCGATGGCTTCGACGAATGCCATGGCGCTGCCGTCGAGGATTGGGACCTCGTGGCCGTCGATCTCGATGATGACATTGTCGATGCCGAGCCCGAACAGGGCGGCCATGATGTGCTCGACTGTCGCGATGTGCTCGCCCGAGGGATCGCCGAGCATAGTGCAAAGGTCGGTGGCGCCGATCTCTGAAAACAGGGCGCGGAACTCACGGCCCTGCCCATCTCCATTGAGGAGCTGGAACACGATGCCTGTGTCGGCATCCGCGGGCAGGAAACTGATGGAAACTTCTTTGCCGCTGTGAACGCCGGTGCCTGTAAGCGACGCGCGCGTCTTCACTGTCGTCTGGTGGTCGTGCAAGACAATCCCCATGAGCCCGTAATGCCTAGGTCCGCTTCTCCAGCCCGAGGGCGCGGCTCTTGTTAAATCGGCTGACTGGGCGACCTCCCCCGAAATCCCGGCCAACCGACTATGGTAGGCAGCGAAGATAATGTCCCGGCAGAGAGACTCCAAATCACGGTTTCTTACTCTTTGTAACCGCGAACTGGAACATGTACGGCACCGTAACTGATTGATTATGCGGCGTTTTAAACGTTAACAGGCAAGCAATTTCTCGCCTGCCTGTTAACAATTGTTACAGTCCGTTAACGGCTCAGTTGGCCTGGCGGCGCAGGAACGCCGGAATCTCCAACTGATCGTCGTCCTGAGTCGCCCTGGTCTGCGGCGTCAGGCGGCCCTGATCGTCCAGCTGGCCGCGGCGCGGCGCGTAGAGCTGCGCATCCTGGCTGGCGAGGCGGCGCACTTCCGGTGCGGCCTGGCGCAGCTTGGGCTCGCGCGGCTGCGCCGGCTGCAGCCGTGCAGGCTCTTCTTCGCGACGGGTCAGGCCATTGGTCAGGCGCTTCAGTAGACCCATCGGCCCGCTGTTCTCATGATCGGCCGGACGGCTCTTGGCGTCGACCTCGGCCTTCACGACCGGCGGAAAGTCCTCGACGCGCGGCATGCGTTGCGGCGCCATCGCGACCGGTTGCTGAACCTCACGCAGGATTTCGCGCGGCTGCGGGGCCGGCTGCATCATCTGCTGGACAGCAGGCTGCACCATCGGCTGCGGCTGTGCGGGTGGCGCCTGGAAGATCTTGCTCTGCGGGCGGAAATCGTCCGCATGGGCGACCGGAGCCGGACGAGCCTGCGCCATGGCCGCGGCATTCGCTTCGGCCAACTGGATGGCTTCGGCAACCGGATCGGCGGCGCGTGGCTCATACACCGTGTGCTGGACCGGCGCCGGGCGGCTTTCCACCGCGGCGACGGCCGGCCGGGCAGCCGGCTTCGGCGGAGCGGCACGGATCGAGATCGGCGCGGCGGCGATTTCAGCGGCCGACTTGTCGATGCCGGTGGCGACCACCGAGACGCGGATGACGCCTTCGAGTTCCTCGTCGAAAGTGGCGCCCAGGATGATGTTGGCGTCCTGGTCGACTTCCTCGCGGATGCGGGTCGCCGCTTCGTCGACTTCGAACAGGGTCAGGTCGCGGCCGCCGGTGATCGAGATCAGCAGGCCCTTGGCGCCCTTCATCGAGGTTTCGTCGAGCAGCGGATTGGCGATCGCGGCTTCCGCGGCGGCCATCGCACGACCTTCGCCCGAAGCCTCGCCCGTGCCCATCATCGCCTTGCCCATCTCGCGCATCACCGAACGCACGTCGGCGAAGTCGAGGTTGATCAGACCTTCCTTGACCATCAGGTCGGTGATGCAGGCGACACCGGAGTAGAGCACCTGGTCGGCCATCGCGAAGGCGTCGGCGAAGGTGGTCTTGTCATTGGCTAGCCGGAACAGGTTCTGGTTCGGGATGACGATCAAGGTGTCGACGCATTTCTGCAGTTCCTCGATGCCGAAGTCGGCCGTCTTCATGCGGCGCTGGCCCTCGAAGTGGAACGGCTTGGTGACGACGCCGACGGTGAGAATGCCCTTCTCACGGGCTGCGCGCGCAACAACCGGAGCCGCACCCGTGCCGGTGCCGCCGCCCATGCCGGCGGTGACGAAGCACATATGGGTGTTGGTGAGATGGTCGATGATCTCGTCGATGCACTCTTCCGCCGCCGCGCGGCCGACTTCCGGCTGCGAGCCGGCACCGAGCCCCTCGGTGACATGCGCGCCGAGCTGGATCAGCCGGTCTGCCTTCGACATGGTCAGCGCTTGCGCATCGGTGTTGGCGACAACGAACTCGACACCGCGCAGACCCGCGGTGATCATGTTGTTGACGGCATTGCCGCCGCCGCCACCGACACCGAACACGGTGATGCGCGGCTTAAGCTCGGTGATGTCCGGCTTCTGCAGATTGATGGTCATTGTCTCCGTCCTTTGCCTTTCACGCCGCTTCGCCGCCGCGGCCGCCTATGGGGCTGTCCCCGTCAATTAGAAACTGTCTCTCAACCACTGACTCATGCGATGCAGTTTTCCGCCCGTTCCGGTCATCCTGAGACCGGAAATGCCTTTCGCCGGATGGCTCTCGAAGCTCGCCATCTGCGGATAGATCAGAAGCCCGACCGCAGCCGAGAAAGCCGGCCCTTTCGCCGCTTCGGGCAGGCCCGCCACGCCGAGCGGGCGACCGATGCGCACATTGCGCCCCAGGATGCGGCGTGCCGCCTCGGGCAGGCCGGCCAATTGGCTGGCGCCGCCGGTGAGCACGACGCGCTTGCCGACCGCATTGCCGTAACCGGATTTGTTGAGCCGGTCGCGCAGGAGTTCGAGCGTTTCGTCGATGCGTGCGCGCACGATGCGCGTCATCACCGAACGCGGAACCTGCAGCGGCACGTCGCCATCGTCGCCGATCGGCTGGATCGAGATCAGGTCACGATCGTCGGCGCTGCCCGGCAGCGCCGAGCCGTGCATCACCTTCAGCCGCTCGGCCGCATCGAGCGATGTCGAGAGCCCCTTGGCCATGTCGAGCGTCACATGGTTGCCACCGATGGCGATGGCATCGCCATGAACGAACTTGCCTTCCGAAAACACCGAGATCGTCGTCGTGCCGCCGCCCATGTCGATGCAGGCGGCTCCGAGTTCCAGCTCGTCGTCGACGAGTGCCGCCAGCCCGCTGGCATAAGGCGTCGCCACCATGCGCTCGACCGACAGGTGCGAACGGTTGATGGAGAGCTCCAAATTGCGCATCGGTGCCGCATCACCGGTCAGCACATGCATGTCGACGCCAAGCGTATCGCCGACCATGCCGCGCGGATCGCGCACGCCGCGCTCGGCGTCCAGCGAAAAGCCGACAGGCAGCGAATGAATCACCTCGCGTTCGGACTTGAGCGCCTGCTTGGCGCCGGCGCCGAGCACGCGCTTGATGTCGGCCTCGTCGGCCTCGTGGCCGCCAAGGTTGATGGTGGCCGAAAAGGCTTCACTCTTCAGCCGTCCGGCGGTCATGTTGACGATCAGCGAGTCGACCGTCAGCCCAGCCATGCGCTCGGCGGCATCGACGGAGAGGCGGATGGCATGCTCGGCGCGATCGAGATCGACGACGACGCCCGACTTCACGCCTTGCGATTTCTGGTGTCCGATGCCGATCACCTGGACCCGGTGCGAGCGGCCACGCAACAGTTTCCCGTCATCGCACGGCTTGAGCTTGGCCACCATGCAGCAGACCTTGTTCGAGCCGACATCCAGCACCGTCAGGGTGCCCGACCGGCGCGACGAGGCATCGCCAGAACCGCCAAGCCAGCTCATATCTTCGTCTCCGGCTTGTGCTTGAGGGTCTTTGGTTTCTCGTTGAGCGCGGCCTCGCGCTGTGTTGCCGCCTGCGGCGTCAGCTCCACGACCAGCCGGTCCGTCAGGCGCATGTCGACGGCGGCGATGTCGCGCGACAACAGCCCCTTGTCATGGTCCAGCTTGACGAGTTCGGCGAGCGCCTGGTCCTCGCCGTCCTCGGGCAGTTTGATGGTGATGCCGTTGTCCAGCTTCAGGTCCCAGCGCCGCTCGCCGACACGGACATAGCCTTTGATGCGGCTGGCGAGGTCGGGATATTGTTCGACCCTGGCCAGGAAATCGGGCGCCTTCGCGGGCGCGCCGGCGCCGATCAACAGGGGCAGGAGCACCTGCTTGCCGCCCGAGAATGGCGCGATGACAGCGCCATTCTTTTCGATGACCGAGAGATCATTGCCCTGCTGCCAGAGCGCGAAGGCCGCACGCTCCTCGACACGCACTTCCAGCGTGTGCGGATAGACCTTGCGCACCGCGGCGACCTGGATCCACGGCAGGGTCGCGATGCGTTCGCGCGCGGCCTCGGCATCGAAGCCGATCAGCGACGTCCAGCCATCGAGTTCGAGCCTGTCGAGAATGTCGATCTCCGAAGTCTGACGATTGCCGACCACCTTGACCTGATCGACGGCAAAGCCGGTGCGGGCGGTGATGCTTTGAATGATGCCGTCGGCATGACCGCCAAGGTAGGCGCCATAGGCCCCGCTCGAGGCCAGCAGCACCGCCGACATGATCGCGGAGGAGAATCGCGGCGCCTGGAATTCACCGTCGCCCAGGCGCGTCAGGATGCGCACGGGGCGGCGAAGCACGCGCGGCAGGACGAAATGGTCCAACGACAATGGCAGGCCGAACAGCGACGGCCCGGCCGCGCCCCTCACCTTGCCCTGTCCCCATTTCAACGCAGACACGAAGCGTCCTCCACCATCCAACTCAACAATTCACCAAACGAATGCCCGGCATGGGCGGCAATTTCAGGCACCAGAGACGTCGGCGTCATGCCCGGCTGAGTGTTGACCTCGAGCCATACAACCTCGCCATTTTCGGAGTGACGATCGTCATAACGGAAGTCCGACCGGGAAACGCCCCGACAGCCGACAGCTTGGTGAGCCTTGAGCGCCAGTGTCTGTATTTTTTGGTAAATATTCGGTGAAACTTTTGCGGGGCATTCGTGTTTTGATCCGCCCGCGACATATTTTGAATCGTAGTCGTAGAAGGAATGGCCCGTCGGGATGATCTCGCAGACGCCAAGCGCCACGTCGCCCATGACGGCGCAGGTCAGCTCGCGCCCATGGATGTAGCGCTCGACCATGACGATATCGCCATATTTCCACTCGGATGACCCGATCACCTGCGGTGGATGCGACTGCCCCTCCGACACGATGACGACGCCAAAGCTCGATCCTTCGCTGACCGGCTTGACCACGTAGGGCGGCTTCATCGGGTGCTTGTTCTGGATGGAGAAGCGATTGGTGACCTTCGATTCGGCAACGGGAACGCCGACCGGTTTGACGATCCTCTTCGCCTGCTCCTTGTTCATGGCGAGCGCCGAGGCGAGCACGCCGGAATGGGTGTAGCGAATGCCGAGATATTCGAGGATGCCCTGAATGGTACCGTCCTCGCCAAAGGGTCCATGCAGCGCATTGAAGGCGACGTCGGGCTTAAGCTCGGCAAGCACCGAGCCGACATCGCGCCCGACATCGACGCGGCTGACCTGGTACCCTTCCTGCTCCAGCGCATCGGCACAGGCCTTTCCGGAAGACAAAGACACGGGCCGCTCGGACGAGAAACCTCCCAGCAATACGGCCACATGCTTGCTCTTCATTCCCCGTCATCCCCTCTCACCGCGGACCAAAATCCAAGATTTCCGCAACATTGAGTCCGAGTCTCCCGGCAGGTTGCCCCCCAGACGGAAAACGCGAGTAACGCGTCGAACGACTCAAATCAGGAAACGCTTTAGGGCAGAGAATCAGAGAGTTGATTCACTGGCAAGTACTTATGATTCCGAGAGATTCACTTTCTGAGAAAATGGATGCGAAAACCGTGTCGCCGAGTCCCCGGAGCAACGGTTTCACGGCATTTCGATCCTGTTGAAGTTCACGCATCACGTGAACTTCAAGATGCGCTAAAGGAGCTGGCCGAGGAACTCCTGCACGGCATGTCCGGAGCGGAAATTGCCGATGCGCTTGATCTCCCACTGCAAGCGGATGCCGGAATGCTCGAGCACCCGCGCGCGTACCGTCTCGCCGAGATATTCGAGGTCGTAGCCGGTCGCGGTTCCGGTGTTGATCATGAAGTTGCAATGCATCGGCGACATCTGCGCGCCGCCGATCATCAGGCCGCGGCAACCCGCCTTGTCGATTTCCTTCCAGGCCGAGGTGCCTTCGGGATTCTTGAAAGTCGAGCCGCCTGTCTTCTCGCGGATCGGCTGCACGGTTTCGCGGTGGTTCTGCACCGCGTCCATCGCCGTCTTGATCGCCGCTTTGTCCTCGGCAAAGCCTTCAAACACAGCCGAGGTGAAGATCAGCCCGGACGGTGCCGCCGAATGGCGGTAGGCATAGCCCATTTCGGCATTGCTCAACGTCTGGGCATTGCCCGCGCGGTCGAGCGCCCGCACCTCGACGACGCGCTCGCGCGTCTCGACGCCATTGGCGCCGGCGTTCATCCTGAGCGCGCCGCCGACGGCGCCTGGAATGCCGTGGTAGAAATGGAAGCCGCCAATGCCGGCCTCCAGCGCCACCGCCGCCACACGCTTGTCGGGCGTGGCGGCACCGGCCTTGATCCTGATCGGGGAAACGACTTCGGCCTCGCCAAAGCCCTTGGCGGAAAGCCTGACGACGAAACCCGGAATGCCGCCGTCGCGGACCAGAAGGTTCGAGCCGACGCCGACAATCGTCAGGGGGATCTCTTCGGGAACCGCCTTGAGGAACGCGGTAAGGTCCTCCTCGTCGGCCGGCTGGAACAGCGCCTCGGCAAGGCCGCCTGCCCGGAACCAGGTGATCTTGTCCATCTCGGCATTCGGCGTGATCCGGCCGCGCAGGCCGGCCAGCCGGTCGCCAAGTCTGTCGATCAGGGCCTGGCCGTTCATCATGAGGCGGCGAGCTCCTTCGGCAGCGCATAGGCCCATTGGGTGATATTGCCGGCGCCCAGGAAGACGACGAAGTCGCCGGGCTTGGCGATGTCGCGGATGACAGGCGCGATATCGGCCGGCCCTTCGATATAGCGGGCATCGCGATGGCCGCCGGCGCGGATGCGCGACACCAGCGCATCCGAGGTCACGCCGTCGATCGGCTCTTCGCCGGCGGCGTAGACCGGGGCGACCATCACCGTGTCGGCATCGTTGAAACAGGTGGAGAACTCGTTGAACAGATCGTGCAGCCTGGTGAAGCGGTGCGGCTGGGCAATGGCGATGACACGCCCATTGGTGGCGCTGCGCGCCGCCTTCAGCACCGCCGAGATCTCGACCGGGTGGTGGCCGTAGTCGTCGAACACGTCGACGCCGTTCCAGGAACCGGTGTGGGTGAAGCGGCGTTTGACACCGGCGAAGGACGACAGGCCCTTCCTGATCGCCTCGGCCGATAGGCCGAGTTCGTGCGCGACCGCGATCGCGGCCGTCGCGTTGGACACATTGTGGTGGCCAGGCATCGGCAGGCGCAGGCCCGCTATCGTCGTCTGGCCGCGCCCCTTGCGGTCGCGGATCATCACATCGAACTCCGAGGTCGCACCCGCCATGCGATGGTTGGTGAAGCGCACATCGGCCTGTGCGTTCTCGCCGTAGGTGATGACGCGCCGGTCTTCGATGCGCCCGACCAGCGCCTGCACTTCCGGGTGATCCGTGCACATCACGCCGAAGCCATAGAAAGGCACGTTCTCGACGAACTGGCGGAACGCCTCACGCACATTGTCGAAGTTGCCATAATGATCGAGATGCTCGGGATCGATGTTGGTGACGACGGCGATCTCTGCCGGCAACTTGAGGAAGGTGCCATCGCTTTCGTCGGCTTCGACCACCATCCACTCGCCGTCGCCCATGCGCGCATTGGTGCCATAAGCATTGATGATGCCGCCATTGATGACGGTCGGGTCGAGCCCACCAGCTTCCAGCAGCGCCGCCACCATCGAGGTCGTCGTCGTCTTGCCATGCGTGCCGCCGATGGCGACAGCCTGACGGAAACGCATCAACTCGGCCAGCATCTCGGCGCGGCGCACGATCGGCAACAGCTTTTCACGTGCTGCCTTCAGTTCCGGATTCGACTTCTTGATCGCCGTCGAGACGACGATGACCTCGGCGTCACCGAGATTCTCGGCCTTGTGGCCGACGAAGCATTCGATGCCCTTGTCGCGCAGCCGCTGCACATTGGCGCTGTCGGCCTGGTCGGACCCTTGCACCTTGTAACCGAGATTGTGCAGCACCTCGGCGATGCCGCTCATGCCGATGCCGCCAATGCCGATGAAATGCACGAGGCCAATGGTCTGCGGCATCTTCATGGGTGCGTCCTCTTCCTGAAATCCGATACTGTTTTGCGGGACGCAATAGCCTCTGTGAGGTCGGCGAGCAACCGTGCCGCGTCGGGCCTGCCGACCGATTTGGCCGCTGCGGCCATCGTCGCGAGCCGCTCCGGCTGGTCCATCAGGGTGCCGAGCAGTGCCGCGATACGCTCGGGCGAGAGCGACGATTGCACATGCACTTCGCCGCCGCCGGCGGCGGCAAGCGCTGCTGCATTCGCCGCCTGGTCGTGGTCGAGCGCGAAGGGATAGGGCACCAGCAGCGCCGGCCGGCCGATGACGGCGATCTCCGACACGGTCGAGGCGCCGGAACGCGAGATCACCAGATGCGCCGCCGCTATGCGCGCCGCCATGTCGGTAAAAAACGGCGAGACCTCGACGGCGACGCCGAGCGCGGCATAGGCCGCCTTCACCCGCGCCACGTCGTCCGCACGAGCTTGTTGGGTAATGACAAGGCGTCTGCGCTGTGCATCGGAAAGCAGCGCGACTGCCCCCGGCATCGCATCGGAAAAGAATTGCGCCCCCTGGCTGCCGCCGAACACCAGCAGGCGGAAAGGCTCATCCCCGGTTGAAGCCACGTAAGGTGTCCTGGCTGCTTCGAGCACAGCCGGCCTGACCGGATTGCCGGTCGTCACCGTCTTGGCGCCGGCCGCACTCTCATCCTGCGGCAGGAAGCCGCCGGCAATGGCATCGACACGGCCGGCCAAAGCCCGGTTGGCGCGCCCCATCACCGCGTTCTGCTCATGGATCAGCGTCGGCACCTTGCGCCGCGTCGCCGCGTAGAGGGGCGGCAAGGTCGGATAGCCGCCAAAGCCCACGACGGCCTCCGGCTTGATCCTGCCGATGATGGCGGAGGCCTGACGCACGCCGCTCCAGATTTTCCAGAAGGCGCCAAGCAGGGCGAAAGGATTTTTCGAGCCCAACGTCGCCGACTGGATCGGATGGACGGCCGCCGCCGGGAAATGGGCGGCAAACCGCTCGGCCCGGGTGTCGGTCGCCAGATGCACCGCCCAGCCGCGCTCGATCAGTTCATGCGCCAGCGCTTCGGCTGGAAACAGATGTCCGCCGGTTCCACCCGCCGCGAGAAGGATAACGCCTCTGGCCATGTCACTCCGCCGGCATGGCGCGCTGCGGCAGGGTAAAGCCCATCTGCTTGCGCTTTTCCGGCCGCTTGCGCGTCAGCGCCAGCACCATCCCCATCGAGATGGCGATGGCGATCTGCGAGGAGCCGCCATAGGAGATGAAGGGCAGTGTCATGCCCTTGGCCGGCACCAGCTGCAGGTTGACGCACATGTTGATGACGGCCTGAAGGCCGAACACGGTGACGAGACCGCCGACCGCATAACGGGTGAAGTCATCATGCTCCTTCAGCGCACTATTGAGGCCGCGCAGCACGATGAAGGCGAAGATCGACATGATGAAGAAGCACATGATCAGCCCGAACTCCTCGCCCGCGACCGAGAAGACGAAGTCGGCATGGCTGTCGGGGATGACCCGCTTGACCGTGCCCTCGCCCGGCCCGACGCCGAACCACCCGCCATTGATCAGCGCATCGCGGCCCATGTCGACCTGGAACGTGTCGCCTTCGCCGGTAAGGAACTTGTCGATACGCAGCGCGACATGCGGAAACACCGTATAGGCGGCGAAGACGCCGCCGACGCCGGCGGCGCCCAGCACGATGATCCAAAGCCAAGGTAGCCCCGCCATGAAGAACATGATGCCCCAGGTGCCGGTGGTCAGCATGGTCTGGCCGAGGTCCGGCTGCGCCACCAGCAACGACACGACCAGCACCAGCAGCAGCATGGCGAACAGATTGCCGGGAATGTCGGGCTGGCGCTTGTGTTCGGCGAACAGCCACGCGCACATGATGACGAAGGCCGGTTTGAGGAATTCCGAAGGCTGGATCGACAGGCCGGCGAGCGACACCCAGCGGCGCGCGCCCTTCACCTCGACGCCGACATAGAGCACCGCCACCATCAGCACCAGCATGAGGCACAGCATGATCAGCGACATGCGCCGGATCTGCCTGGAATCGAGGAAGGAGACCGCCAGCATCACGCCGAGTGCCGGGACGGTGAAGATGATCTGCCGGGTGGCGAAATGGAAACTGTCGAGGCCGATGCGTTCGGCGACCGCGGGGCTTGCCGCGAAGGACAACACGATGCCGAGCCCCATAAGCGACAGGAACGCCGCCAGGAACCAGCGGTCGATGGTCCACCACCAGGTTGCGACCGGACTTTTATCGAGACGGCTCTGCATTATCGTGCCCCTCCGATGGGTTTGACACCATCTATAGCGCTCGCAGCTTGCCTGAAGGCTTCGCCACGGACCTCGAAATTCTTGAACTGGTCGAAACTGGCGCAGGCCGGCGACAACAGCACCACGGCCTCGCCGCCGTCGTCTTTGGCCGCGTCATGCGCGGCATGCTCGATGGCGGCCGCCAACGTGCCCGAAATCTCGTAGGGCACGGCCTCACCCAGCGTCGCCGAAAAAGCGGGTGCCGCCTCGCCGATCAGATAAGCCTTGGCGATGCGCGGGAAGAAGCCGCGCAGCGGCTCGATGCCGCCTTCCTTGGGCAGGCCGCCGGCGATCCAGTAGATGCGGCTGAAGCTGGACAGCGCGGGTGCCGCGGCATCGGCATTGGTCGCCTTGGAATCGTTGACGAACAGCACATGGTCCTTGCGTCCGACCTGCTCCATGCGATGGGCGAGACCCGGGAAGCTTTCCAGTCCGGACTGTATCTCGCCAAGGTCGAGCCCGACCTTGAGGCAGGCGGCGACGGCGGCCAGCGCGTTCTGCGCATTGTGCTGGCCGCGCAGCGAGCCGATGCCTTCGAGAAAGGCGACGCGGCTGTAGCGGCCATGCACCGCCTCCATCAGATTTGTGCCGTCGGCGAAATAGCCGTCGGTCAGCGGCAGGCGCTTGGAAATGCGGATGACCTGCCGCCCCGCCCGCTCCAGCCGCTCGGCGATCTGCGCGCACCAGGAATCGTCGATGCCGATGATCGCCGTGTCGCTGCCCGCCACCAGCCGCTCCTTGATCGAAGCGTAGTGCTGCATGGTGCCGTGGCGGTCGAGATGGTCGGGCGTCAAATTGAGCAGGATACCGGCCGTCGGATTGATCGAGGGCGCAAGGTCGATCTGGTAGGACGAGCACTCGACCACATAATGCCGGTCAGGCTTCGGCGGATCGAGCGTCATCACCGCGCGGCCGATATTGCCGCCCATCTGCGTGTCGCGCCCGGAGGCTTGAAGAATATGCGCCGTCAGCGCGGTCGTCGTCGACTTGCCGTTGGTGCCGGTGATGGCGATGAAGGGAGCATCCGGCGCACGCTGCGACCGCTCCCTGCAGAACAGCTCGATATCGCCGATGACCTCGACGCCCGCCCCACGCGCCAGTTCCACTGTCCAGTGCGGCTTGGGATGGGTCAGCGGCACGCCGGGCGACAGCACGAAGGCGGAAAAGCCGGCCCAGTCGGCGCCACGCAGATCGCCGGTGGCGATGCCGGTGGCGGCCGCCTTGGCGACGCTGTCGGGATTGTCGTCCCAGGCCAGCACCTCGGCGCCGCCCTCGATCAGCGCGCGCGCCGTGGCGATCCCCGAGCCGCCGAGCCCGAAGAGCGAAACACGCTTGCCTGCGAAGGATGCGGCGGGGATCAAATGGCGGCCTATCTGAGTTTGAGGGTGGAGAGGCCGACCAGCGCCAGGATGACGGCGATGATCCAGAAGCGGATCACCACCTGGCTTTCGGTCCAGCCGAGCTTTTCGAAATGATGATGGATCGGCGCCATCAGGAAAACGCGCTTTCCGGTCATCTTGAAGTAGCCGACCTGGATGATGACCGAGAAGATCTCGACCACGAACAGGCCACCGACGATGACCAGCACGATCTCGTGCTTGGTGGCTACCGCGACCGTGCCGATCAGGCCGCCCATGGCCAGTGACCCGGTGTCGCCCATGAAGATCGCCGCCGGCGGCGCGTTGAACCAGAGGAAGCCGAGGCCGGCGCCGATGACCGCGCCAAGCACGACCGCCAGTTCACCTGTGCCGGGCACGAAATGGATCTGCAGGTATTCGGCGAACACCGCATTGCCAGAGAGATAGGCGATGACGCCGAAGGATGCCGCCGCGATCATGATCGGCACGATCGCCAGGCCGTCGAGGCCGTCGGTCAGGTTCACCGCATTGCCGGCACCGACGATGACGAAGCAGGAGAACGGAACGAAGAACCAGCCGAGGTTGATGATGAATTCCTTGGCGAAGGGGAATGTCAGCGACGACGAGAACGGCGCCTGGCCATTGTGCATGATCACCCAGGCGGCGATGCCGGCGATAACGAATTCCAACGCAAGCCGCGCCTTGCCGGAGAAGCCGAGATGCGACTGCTTGGTCACCTTCAGATAGTCGTCATAAAAGCCGATCGAACCGAAGCCGATTGTCACCAAAAGCACCACCCAGACATAGATGCTCGACAGGTTCGCCCATAAAAGCGACGAGCCGATGATGCCGGACAGGATCATCAGTCCGCCCATCGTCGGCGTGCCCGCCTTCTTGAAATGCGTCTGCGGCCCGTCGGCGCGGATCGGTTGGCCCTTGCCTTGCCTGAGCCGCAGCGAATTGATGATGGTCGGCCCGAAGATGAAAACGATCAGCGCCGAGGTGATCAGCGCCCCGCCGGTGCGGAACGTGATGTAGCGGAAGACGTTGAAGACGGAGACCTTGTCCGCGAAATCGACCAGCAGTGTGAACATGCGCTTTTCGTCCCCGACTAGGTCTGGTTGCTTGTTGTCGTCTCGGCCGGGAATTTGCCCAGCAGCGCATCGACCAGTTTTGCAAAACCGATGCCCTTCGACGATTTGATCATCACCACGTCGCCCGGCTTCAGCGCGGCGAGCAGCACCGGCTTCAACTCCTCGACGCCGGCGCGGTATTCCGTGCTGATGTCGCCCGGCAGCGCTTCCGCCAGCGCCCGCATTTCCGGCCCGCCTAGAAAGACTGTCCGCGTGCCCGTGCCGACGATGAGATCGGCAAGAGCGGCATGCAGCTTGGCCGAATGGTCGCCGAGTTCGAGCATGTCGCCAAGCACGGCGATGCGTCGGCCCTCGCCCGTCACCGGCGTCGCGTTGAGCAGCGCCATGGCGGCCGCCATCGAGGCCGGATTGGCGTTGTAGCTTTCGTCGATCAGCGTGATCGAGCCACCGGCTTGGCTCGAAGTCGAGCCACCGGGGTGCCGCAGCACATGGCGTTTGCCGCGCCCGCGCTCGGCCGACAGATCGGCCAGCGCCAATGCCACCTTGTCGAGATCGGCGCCGACCAGATGCGCGGCACCAAGCACCGCCAACACGTTCTGCACCATGTGCCGGCCGGGAGCTCCGATACGAGCGATCATATCGTGACCGCCGATCCTGGCGGCGATGTCGGAATGATCGGCATGCAACTCGCACTTGACCAGCTTGAAGGTCGAGCGCGCATTCTCGCCGAAGCCATAGACATGATCGACGCCGGCAGCCTGTGCCATCTTGTCCAGCAGCTTGAAACGCGCGTCGTCGCGGTTGAGCACCGCGGCGCCATCAGGCTCCAGCCCTTCGAAAATCTCGGCTTTGGCCTTGGCGATCTCGTCCAGGTTGCGAAAGAAGCCAAGGTGCGCGGCCGCGATCATGGTGACGATGGCGACATGCGGCCGCACTATCTTCACCAGCGGCCGGATCTCGTCGGGATGGTTCATGCCGATCTCGAACACGGCATAGTCGCAATCGGCCGCCATGCGCGCCAGCGTCAGCGGCACGCCCCAATGGTTGTTGAAGGACTGCGCCGAGGCATGCACCTTGCCGACGGCCGAAAGCACGTGGCGAAGCGCCTCCTTGGTCGTGGTCTTGCCCGCGGAGCCGGTCACCGCGATGATCTTGGCCTGCGAGCGGGCGCGCGCCGCGACACCGAGCTTCTCCAGCGCAACCAGCACATCCTCGACGACGACGATCGGCGCGGTCAACCTACCGAGAGACGGCAGCTTGCCTTCCGCCACCACCAGCACGCCGGCGCCGGCCTTGATGGCCGCGGTGACGAAGTCATGGCCGTCCATCGCCTCGCCCTTGATGGCGAAGAAAGCCTCGCCCGGCTGCAGGCTGCGGCTGTCGATCGAAATGCCCGATATGCCTTCGGGCATCGGGCCGAGCGGCCGCCCGTCCGTGGCGGCAACCAGCGCTTCCGAAGTCCACAGCAAACTCATGCGGCACGCTCCGTGAGCGCGGTGCGCACTTCCTCGTGATCGGAGAAATGCAGGGTTTCCGAGCCGATCGTCTGGCCTTCCTCATGGCCCTTGCCGGCGACTATCAGCGTGTCGCCGGCATGCAGCATGCCGACAGCCTCGTGGATTGCCTTGCGCCGGTCGCCGATCTCGATGGCGCCGGGCGCGGCGGCAAGAATGGCGGCGCGGATGGTTTCGGGCGCCTCGGAGCGCGGATTGTCGTCGGTGACGATGACGACATCGGCAAGACGTGTCGCGATCTCGCCCATGATCGCTCGCTTCCCCCGGTCACGGTCGCCGCCGCAGCCGAACACGACAATCACGCGCCCGGTGGTGAACGGACGCACCGAGGCCAGAACATTCTCCAGCGCATCGGGCTTGTGGGCGTAATCGACATAGACCGGCGCGCCGCTCGCCGTGGTTCCGACCAGGTCGAGCCGGCCCGGTGCGCCTTTCAATTTCTCCAATGCAGCCAAGGCCTTGGCGACAGGTGTTCCGGTGGAAATGGCAAGCCCCGCCGAAACCAGCGCATTCGCGATCTGGAAATCGCCGGCGAGCGGCAGGTCGATCTCGTGGATCACACCGTTGGCCTCGACCTCGGCGCGCTGGCGATGACGCTCGTGCTCGACCCGCTTCAGCCTGAGGAAGTCGCCATGGCGGCCGACCGTCAGGACGTCGAGCCCGGCGGTCCGCGCCGCCTTTATCGTCGGTTCCGACCACGGGTCGTCGGCGAAGACGACGGCGGGTGCACCCTTCGGCAGCAGCGTATCGAACAGGCGCAATTTGGCGCGATGATAATCCTCGATCGTCGGATGGTAATCCATGTGGTCGCGGCCGAGATTGGTGAAGCCGCCAGCCGAGAGCTTCACACCGTCGAGGCGGCGCTGGTCGAGCCCGTGGCTGGAGGCCTCCATCGAGGCGTGGGTGACGCCGGCAACGGCCAATTCCCTCAGCAACTGGTGCAGGGCGACCGGATCGGGTGTCGTCAGCGAACCATATTCGTTGCGGCCGGGCGCGACCACGCCGGTGGTACCGATCGAGGCGGCTGCGTATCCCGCCTGCTCCCATATCTGCCTGGTGAAGGCGGCGACCGACGTCTTGCCGCTGGTACCGGTCACGGCGACCATGGTTTGCGGCTGTCTGCCGAAATAGCGGGCGGCACTCAACGCCAGTGCCAGGCGCGGATCATCGACCGCCAGCACCGGAACCGGCAGATCGGCAAGGGCTTTGTCCGCGACGATCGCGGCAGCGCCACGCCGGGCCGCATCGGCGGCGTAGCTCGCGCCATCGGCCTTGGTTCCGGCGAGCGCGAAAAAGACGACGCCGGGTTTTACCTGGCGGGAATCCGACGAGATGCCGGTAACCTCCAGATCGGCGGAAGCTGTTCCTTCGACTGGCAGGATACCGGCTAGATCTTTGAGCTTCATCGAGTCCCGTTCACCGCAACAAAATAGCGCGCAGTTGCCGGCGCGCCCCAAGAATCACTGATAGGAAACCAGCGTTGCACCATTTTCATGGCTGAAATCTGGCTTCACGCCAAGCATGGCAGCTGCACGCCTGATAATATTGCCGGCCATAACCCCCGCATTGTTGGCCGCGACGTCCGTCATCCCGGGCTTTTCGGGATGCGGGGCGTCGGCGATCGTGAACACCAGATATTGCGGATCGTCCATCGGGAATGCGGCGACAAACGTGTTGAAATTCAACTCCTTCGAGTAACGGCCGTTGATGACCTTCTCGGCCGTTCCGGTCTTGCCGCCGACGCGGTAGCCGGGAACCCGGGCGTTTCTGGCCGACCCCTTCTCGGCATTGAGCGAATAGAGGTAGCGCATGCCCTCGACGGTCTTTTCGCTCACAACCCTCTTGGCGGTGGCCATGGCTTCCTGCTGAGTGCGTACTAGGAAGGTAGGGTTCATCAGGAAGCCGCCATTCATCAACGCCGCGCAGCCGACAGCCGCCTGCAGCGGTGTCGTCGACACGCCATGGCCGAAGGCGATCGTGAACGAATTCACTTGTTTCCAGACCTTCGGTTCAGTCGGACGCGCGACTTCCGGCAACTCGGTCTGCATCCTTTCCAGAATACCAAGACGATGCAGGAATTCACGGTGCGCCTCGATGCCGACCAGTTCGGCCTCCCTGGCCGACCCGATGTTGGACGAATAGAGGAACACCTCCGGCAACGACAGCACACGGTTCTTGCCGTGGAAATCGTGAATGGCCTGATGACCGACCCGGATTGGATGCGAAGCGTCGAAGCGGCTTGACATCGTCGCCTTGCCGGAATCGAGCGCCATGGCCGAGGTGAAGCTCTTGAAGGTCGACCCCATCTCATAAAGGCCCGCCGACATCCGGTTCAGCCGGTCCTTTTCCTGTGCATTATAGGGGTTGTTCGGATCAAAATCCGGCACCGAGGCCATGGCCACCACTTCGCCGGTCTTGACGTTGAGCACGACTGCGCCGGCGCCGATGGCGCGATAGCGCTCCAGGCCGGCGGCGATCTCGTCGCGCACCACATGCTGGACGCGCAGATCGATCGAAAGCTTCACCGGCCTGAGATCCTTCGCCACCGCCAGGCCCGATGCCTGCAGGTCGCTCAGTCCCTGCTCATCGATATATTTCTCCATGCCGGAGATGCCCTGGTTGTCGATGTTGGTCAGGCCGACAACGTAGGATGAGGTTTCGCCGCTCGGATAGAAACGGCGCTTTTCGGTGCGGAAGCCGAAGCCGGGAATGCCGAGCTGCATGATGTCGGCCTGCTGCTTGGGCGTCAGCTGCCGCTGCAGCCAGACGAAGCCTGCGCCGCTCTTCAGCTTGTGATAGGTCTGCTCGTAGTCGATTTCGGGCAGCACCGTCGACAGCTTCTCGATCGCCTCGTCGGCATCGACGATGCGGCGCGGCTCGGCGAACAGCGACGCCGTCTTGATGTCGGTGGCCAGCACCTCGCCGTTGCGATCGACAATATCCGGGCGTGACGCGGTCACCCGGCTCTGCGGGCCGCCCGACAGGTCCGGTGTCTGGAAACCGAGATAGACCAGCCGCCCCGATATGGTAGAGAAGATGCCGAAGAACACCGCCATCGTCATCACGATGCGCGCCTTGCCCTTGCCGCCGGTCGCCTTGCGGGCGCCTTCGACCACGATCGACCCGTCCCCGCCAGTCCTGGCGCGGCCTACCGCGGCGAAGCGCTTCAGCAGTTTGCCGATCATTGGGCGATGTCTCCGGTCACGACGGGATCCTTGTCGCCCGAGGGCGCCTTGTCGGAATTGTCGGCCATGGCGCCCTGGCGCCCATTCAGGATGTCCTGGATGTCGAGCGCCTTGGCCGGCAGGTCGCCCAGGCCCACGATCTGCCGGGCACTGACCGGCTCCAGTGCGAGCTGCGATTTGTAGAGCTCGGCCAGCTTTTGCAGCCGCGACGGCTGGGTGAGCAGGCTCCAGTCGGCCTTGAGCAGGTCGATCGTGTCTTCCTCGTAGCGTATCTCGGCATGGATCTTCTGCACGGCCGTCAACTGGTCCTCGGCCTCGCGCTTGGCCTTGTAGGTCAGGGCGGCGGCCGAAACCATGACGGCGATCAGGATGATATCGCTGGTACGAAACACGTGCTTACCTCTCCCCCGGCCGGTCGATGCCGGGAAGTTTTGGAAGGCCGAAGATCGAAAAATCGCCGCTGCGCGCCGGCGCCTCGGTGCGGATCGCGGCACGCAGCCTGGCCGAACGGGCGCGCGGGTTGGCCGCAACCTCGGCGTCACCTGCCGTCACGCCACCACCAGCCTTGCGGAAGGTCGCGGTGCGGGCCTGCGCCTCCGGCATGTGGCGCGAGCCGGTCATGGCGTCGGCTCGGTCGGCTATGAAGCGCTTGACGATGCGGTCTTCCAGCGAATGGAACGTCACCACGACAAGGCGTCCGCCCGGCTTCAGCGCGCGTTCGGCCGCGAACAGCGCCTTGGCCAATTCGCCGAGCTCGTCATTGACGAAGATGCGCAGCGCCTGGAAGACGCGCGTCGCCGGATGGATCTTGTCCTTCGGCGCGCGGCCGATATGCGTCTCGATCGCGTCGGCGAGTTCCAGCGTGCGCTCGAACGGGCGTTTTTCCCGGCGCGCCTCGATCATGCGGGCGATGCGGCCGGCATGACGCTCCTCGCCGAGGAAGCCGAAGATGCGGGCAAGGTCGCCCGGCTTGAAGCTGTTGACGACATCGGCGGCGCTGAGGCCCGCCTGCGCCATGCGCATGTCGAGCGGTCCGTCGTTGCGGAAGGAAAAGCCGCGCTCGGCCTGGTCGAGCTGCATCGAGGAGACGCCGATGTCGAGCACGATGCCATCGACGCTTTCGATGTGTTCGTCGAGCGTCGAGAACGGCGCCTGCACGAGCTTCAGCCGGCCCCCGGACCGCGCCTCGAGGTCGCGGCCGGCCGCTATGGCATCGGGATCACGGTCGATGGCAACCACGGACGCGCCCGCGGCCAGGATGGCCTTGGTGTAGCCGCCGGCGCCGAACGTACCGTCGATGATGATGTCGCCTTCCACCGGCGCCAGCGCTTCCAGCACTTCGCCAAGGAGGACCGGAATGTGGCGGACCGATCCGCCAACGGCGTTGATATCATCGCCGTGGCCCACCGTCATTCCGGTCGCTCCCCAGCCTTGGCCTCGTGAGCCTTCGTCCCCTGCCGAAGCTGCAAAAGCCTGGCCCGCGCCTGCGCCCCATAGGCCGCAAGCCGCCCCGGCTCCCAGATCTGAAAGAAATTGCCGCGCCCGACAAAGGCCACTTCCGCAGAGATGCCGGCATGCTCGCGAATGAAGTCGGTCATGGTGATACGGCCGTCCTGGTCGAGTTTCAGGAATGCGCCGTCGCCATGGCAGAAGAACGACATGTCGTCCGCCGTCTGCAGGAACGGGTCTTCCCGCGCGATGCGCTGCTCGTAGCGGTCGAGCAGGTCTAGCCCGCCGACATCCATCGCCGGCAGGTCCAGGCAGCGCAGCGCATAGAGTTCCGAATAGCCGCGCTTCTGCACCACGGCACGAAAATGCGCAGGAACGGACACCCGCCCCTTCGCATCGATCCTGCTCACCGTGTTCGACAGAAACCGGTCCATCACACGTTGCAGCCGCTTGCGCCGCCGCACCCCTCTTCGTCGTGTCGCACGCGCCACCGCCGCGCGTTGCCTGCCCCGCACCCACCTCGTCCACACGGGCGAAAACCGGCAAACGCGCAGCCGCCGCGGCTGCCCGATTGGCGTACGCTTTACCCTGACGCGGAACGAAGGCTTTGGTATGAAAATGGGATATCATGGGGCACTATGGGCGTCAACGGGAATAGGCTTCACAAACACGCGCATCACACCGACGAGAAAGGCTTTGACAGCACGCCTCGTCTTTATGATCCATTAAGCCTAACGAAGCGTTTAGAGCCTGCCTGGCCCAACTGGAGGCGCCTTGCCGTGAGCCGCGGCCGGGCATAGCGTCTCGTCCATCTCACCGACCGCCAAGGGATTTGAAATCGATGTCTGAAACCGCGAAGTCGCGCGCTGCAGCCCTGCCCCATTTGCGTCGCAGCGGGCTTGCCATGGGCGATTCCATTCCCCTGCCCCTGACCATGGCCGCCATCTTCCATGCACCGGGCGATGCCACCGGCTTCAACCAGTACGGCCGCTTCAGCAACCCGACCTGGGATGCCGTCGAACACATGTTGTCCCATTTGGAAGATGCGCCCTGCGTCGGTTTTCCCTCGGGGATGGCGGCGATCTCGGCGGCATTTTTTGCCGTACTCAAGGCCGGCGACCATATCCTGCTGCCTTCGGACGGCTATCACACCACCAGGGCGCTGGCCGATCGTTTCCTGAAGCCGCTCGGCGTCACCCACGATGTCAGGCCGACATCGACCTTCCTCGATGGCGGCTTCGCTGGTTACCGCCTGGCCTTCGTCGAAACGCCCGCTAATCCGGGGCTGGACATCTGCGACATCGCCGCTGTCGCCGAAGCCGTTCACAAGGCCGGCGCGCTGCTGGTGGTCGACAACACGACGATGACGCCCTTCGGCCAGCGCCCTCTCGATCACGGCGCCGATATCGTTGTCGCTGCCGACACCAAGGCGCCCAACGGCCATTCCGACGTGTTGTTCGGCCATGTCGCCAGCCGCAATGCGGATATCATCGCCGCCGTGACCGGCTGGCGCGAGGTCTCGGGCAGCATCCCCGGGCCGTTCGAAGCCTGGCTGGTGCATCGCGGCCTGGAAACATTGGACGTGCGCTTCGACCGCATGTGTTCGTCAGCCGAGGTGATCGCAAGGCGGCTGCAGGGGCATCGCGCGATCACCGGCCTGCGCTATCCCGGACTGGAAGGAGATCCCTCGCACAATCTTGCCCGCGCCCAGATGGAGCGCTTCGGCTTCCTCATCTCCTTCGAACTCGCTTCCGAGCAGAAAGCCGAGGATTTCATCAACAATTGCAGCCTGATGCAGGCCGCGACCTCCTTCGGTGGCGTCCACACCTCGGCCGAGCGGCGGCTTAAGCGAGGCGACGCGGTTCCGGCTGGCTTCGTGCGCCTGTCGGTCGGCTGTGAGCCCGTGGAAGAACTCTGGAAGGCGATCGAGGCCTCGCTGGACAGGATCAGTGGCTGACAAATCGATTACGAGCCGAGGTCATCGGCTTCGATGTTGCGGCGACCATGCAGCACGCGAAGAATTTCGATCGCATCACCGCCGACCCGGTACAAGGTGACATATTCGCCGACAATCAGATGGCGGATACCCGGCGCTATGTCGTCGCGTGGCGCACCTGAAAAAGGATGCAAGGTCAGCAAATCCCAACGTCTTTCCAGCGCATCTACGAGGCGAACAGCAGCGCGCGGGTCATGGCCCAATGCTTTCGAGATCGACGGTGGCTTGAGGAAGCAGTCGGTATTTCACTCCTGAAAGCCTTTGGCCTCGGCCATCTTCAGGTATTTCGCGCGCAATCGTTCCATGATTGGCTGGCCGTCTTGCGCAAGCCCGCTGTCGATCCCCTCCTGCACCAGCTTGCGCAGTTCCTCGACCGTGTAGCCCATCAGGTCGCGGCGGTCTTTCCATTGCCTCAATGCGTCGCGGATCACCTCGCTCGCCGAGGCGTATTCTCCTGCCGCGACCACATCGTCGACCACCCGCGCCAGTTCGGGCGAAAGCGTGATGCTGCGTTTGTCGACCTGACCCATGATACGCTCCCGATGTATGAGCCATGATGGTGCGATTTAATCGCACCAATTTCAAGAAAGTCGGTGGAGAACTTTGTCACGTGGCGATGCAAAATAGCGCCGCGCCCTTGAATCAGAAGCTGCACCCGTGGGGCGCAACCTTCTGATACGAAAGACTTAATCCATATATCGTGAAGAAAATTGCCAGCCGGCCTGTAAGCCGGGTTTTGTATGGCCCTCGCCCCTTGCGAGGCGAGAACGTGGCGGCCATTCATCTTGGGCGCATGTTGCCATGCGCCTCACGCAACCTACCCGGACGGTGAGCCGGAAACAGCCCTCGAGGGTTTCCCCTCGCACCGCCCCTATTCGGTCTTGCTCCCGGTGGGGTTTACCGTGCCGCTCCTGTTGCCAGTCGCGCGGTGGGCTCTTACCCCACCCTTTCACCCTTACCCCGACAAAGTCGGGGCGGTTTGCTTTCTGTGGCACTTTCCCTGGGGTCGCCCCCGCCGGCCATTAACCGGCACCGTGTCTCCATGGAGCCCGGACTTTCCTCACCCGCGGCCTTTCGGCGTTTGCGGGTGCGGCCGCCCGGCCAGCTGGCAGGGCGTATAAAGGGGTTCACACCACAAAACGCAACCGAAAAAGCCGGTCGTGACCGGTTCTTGTCAAACCGGCGCGCCGACCGCCGCCAACTGAACCTTGACCTTGCTGCAGTAAGCCGCCGAAACCGGGTTCATCCGGGTGGCGCCATGGCCGGCATTGTATTTCAGGATCGTGCCGCAGGTCGTGCCGCCGCCGAGATCGCGTGCCATGGCGAGGTACTTCATGCCATATTTGATGTTGGTGTCGGGATCGAACAGGCCCTTGGCCGAGCCGCTGTAACCCATCATCCGCGCGGTTGCCGGCTTGATCTGCATCAGGCCGATCTCGCCGGCGCCGCCGACCAGGTTCGGCCGGTAGTTGCTCTCGATCTTGATGACGGCCTGGGCCAGCGACACCGGAACCCCGTAGCTCGCCGCGTAGCGGGCGACAATCGCGGAATACTGGCCGCCGCTCGTCACTGCCGCCGTCGCCGCAGCGACGTTGCCGAGACCGATCGATGCCGTCGTCGTCATGTCCACGGTTTTGCGGCCGCGCTTCCTCTGCCTCTTGGCAGAGGATTTCCTTGCCTTGGTCCAGCTTGCCTTTTCCACTTTCGTGGAAGCCTTCTTCGTCGTCGCCTTAGCACTCTTGCTGCTTTTGGCCGAAATGGCCTTGCCTTTGGCGGATGCCGCGACGAAGCCCTGGTCGGCCCGTGGGCTGAACGGCGCGGCGTCGGCTGCACTGAAGGCAAAACTCATTACCCCGGCAGCAAGAGCTGCCGTTAAAACGGTCAATTTCTGCATGTGATCCTGTTCTGTTGGGACCGCGCGAAGATTTTCGCGTGGCATCGCTTGATCAATATCGGAACACCCGGGGGGCTGGACGTCCGACAAACTGTACGAAAAGCCCTTTGAGGCCCGATTTGGCGCCAATGAAGGCGAGGCAAGTCACTTTAAGTGACAGTTTGTAACTTTATGGCCAGGGAGGATTACTTGGATCAGGAATTGCCCCAGGGTCAATTCCGGATGGAAGCAAGCAGCTTCTGCAGCGTGCGCATCGTCGAGCCGTCAGCAACTCCGTCGATCCGGCGCGGCCGGAAATGCCGCTGGAAGGCCTCAACGACGACCCGTGTCCGATCATCGAAAAGGCCCGATATCTCGACACCATAGCCATAGAGCGACAGCATCGACTGCAATGTCTCGACATCGGCGCCGCGGTCGCCGGGCATCAGCGCGGTTCCGCGCCTGACGGGAGCGGCTGGCACGAGATGGCCGACACCGGCCTTGAACAGCGCGGCCCATGGAAACTTCTCGCCTGGGTCGATCTTGCGACCGGGCGCCACGTCGGAGTGAGCCAGCACCCGCTCGGCGACGATCGGATGCCGCGCGGCAATCCCCTTGCACAGCTCGATGACCGCCGTGATCTGACGTTTCGGAAAGCTGTGATAGCCCAGTGAGTGGCCCGGATTGACTATTTCGATGCCGACCGAGCAGGAATTGATGTCGGTGCGTCCGAACCAGGAACTCTGGCCGGCGTGCCAGGCGCGGTCGCTTTCCCGGACCATCTGCACGATGTGGCCATTCTCATGGACGAGATAGTGCGATGAGACTTCACTCGCCGGATCACACAGCCAGGCTTCGGCCCCGGCACCGGTTGCCATGCCCGTATAGTGCAGCACGATCATGTCGGGCTTCTGTGCGTCGCGCCTTGGCCCGAAATTCGGCGATACCCTGACCTCGGCGCTCGGCTCGTCGGGCAGGAAGCCGCTCATGCGTGCCGCAGGCCCCGCTCGATCATCTCGTAAGCGGCGTTGATCGCCGCGACCCTGGTCGTCGCGATCTTGATGAATTCCTGCGGCAGGCCTCGCGCGATCAGCCGGTCCGGATGGTTGTCCGACACCAGCTTGCGATAGCGCTTTCTGACCTCCTCGAACGGCTTGCCGCGCTCGATGCCGAGCACGACATAGGGGTCGCCGGCGCCAAGGTTGACGTGCCGCGCCATGATCGATTCGTAGTGCGTCTCATCGATGCGGAAGATCTCTGCGATACGGTGCAGGAAGATGCCTTCGCGCTCATGCACCAGCCCATCGGCCTTGGCGATATGGAACAGGCCGTCGAGTATGTCTTCCAGCATCACGCAATTGGAGTGCCCGGAGCCGCAGAGTTGCGCCATGCGCTCGGCATAGGTTTCGAAACCGGCCACGTCCCGCTGGGCGAGATGGAACAGCCGCGCAACGTTGCGCGTCTCTTTCGGCGGCACTTCGAAGATTTCCTGGAAGGCTCGCACCTCATCCTGGGTGACGATGCCGTCGGCCTTGGCCATCTTGGCCGAAAGCGCGATCATCGCAACCGAGAAGGCGACGCGGCGGCGCAAGTCGGCGTCGCCGGAAAAAACCGTGCGCACAGCCTCGACCACGTCGGCGACGCCAGATGTGGTCGAAGATGAAACCCGCGTGATGAAGTCGCCGAGGCGGTCCCAAATCGACATGGCCAGCTTCATAAAGCCAACCGGTCCCCGCTATCAAGCCAATAACGGCCGCTGCCGGGCAAGTGCACGAAAAGGCGATTGCCGGTCCCGATGGCGGTCTCCACGAGAAAAGGCCGGCATAAAGCCGGCCTTTCTCCCAAGACACGTACTGGCTACAAACTACTGCGCGGGCGCAGGAGCTGGCGTTGCCGGAGCCGGCTCGGCAGGCTTGGTCGACTTGTCAGCCGGGGCCGCGGGCTTCATCGGCTGCTCGGCAGGCGGCGGATTGGTGCTCTGGGTCGTGGTCTTGTCGGTGCCGCTGTCGCTGCAGGCCGCGACGCCAAACAATGTAAGCGCCGATACCGACGCAAGAATGAGCTTTTTCATAACATCTCTCCTTCAGCACACGCTCACATTGCGGTGAACGGTCGAAGAGGAAATGCCCTAAGTGGCCATGGGTTTCGTAACGTTGCGTTTCCACCTGTAACATCAATAGCATGCAGGCGACGTTGCTGCCGGCGCTTCGGCGCTTTAACAACGACACCGGAAACGGAATACCGGAGACAGCCGCATGACCGCGAAATGGGATTTCTGGATTGATCGCGGCGGCACTTTCACCGATGTCATCGGCCGTGACCCGCAAGGCGGGCTGCATCCGCGCAAGCTGCTGTCTGAGAATCCCGAAGCCTATGCCGATGCCGCCATTCAGGGCATTCGCGACCTGCTCGGCCTTGAAACGGGCGCCGCGATCCCGTCCCGCCTGATCGGCGACATCAAGATGGGAACCACGGTGGCCACGAACGCCCTTCTGGAGCGCAAGGGCGACCGTGTGTTGTTGCTAATCACCAAGGGGTTTCGCGACGCGCTCAGGATCGCCTATCAGGCGCGACCCGACATCTTCGCCAAGGAGATCATTCTTCCCGAGCAACTCTACGAGCGCGTCATCGAGATCGACGAGCGCGTGCTCGCCGATGGCTGCGTCGAACGGCTGCTCGACATATCGGCTTGCCGGCCCGCCATAGAACAAGCGAAGGCCGATGGCATCGACGCCGTTGCAATCATCTTCATGCATGCCTGGAAATATCCCGATCACGAGAAGGCGGTGGCCAAGGTCTGCCGCAAGCTTGGTTTCGGCCAGGTCTCGGTCAGCCACGAGGTCTCGCCGCTGATCAAACTGGTCGGCCGCGGCGACACTACCGTGGTCGACGCCTATCTGTCGCCCATCCTCTCACGCTACGTACAAAGGGTGGCGGGAGAACTGGGCGCGGCGGGAGAAAACGACGAATCCCCTCGCCTGATGTTCATGATGTCCTCTGGCGGCCTCACCGCCGCCGACATGTTCCAGGGCAAGGACGCGCTGCTGTCGGGCCCGGCCGGCGGCGTCGTCGGCATGGTCGAGACGGCGAGGCTCGCCGGTTTCGACAAGGTCATCGGCTTCGACATGGGCGGCACGTCAACGGACGTCGCCCACTATGACGGCGAGTATGAACGTGCCTTCGATACCGAAGTCGCCGGCGTGCGCGTCCGCGCGCCGATGATGCGAATCCACACCGTCGCCGCCGGCGGCGGCTCGATCCTGCATTACGAGGCCGGCCGTTTCCGTGTCGGACCGGACTCCGCGGGCGCCAATCCCGGCCCCGCCGCCTACCGGCGCGGCGGCCCTTTGGCCGTCACCGATGCCAACGTCATGCTGGGCAAGTTGCGGCCCGATTTCTTCCCGTCGATCTTCGGTCCCGGCCAGGACGCGCCGCTCGACGCGGAAACCGTGCGCGCGAAATTCGCGGCTCTTGCCGCCGGGATCGGTGACGGCCTCTCGCCGGAAGCGGTCGCCGAAGGCTTCGTCACAATCGCGGTCGAGAACATGGCCAATGCGATCAAGAAGATTTCGGTGCAGCGTGGCTACGATGTCACCGAATATCTCCTGAACTGTTTCGGCGGCGCCGGCGGCCAGCACGCCTGCCTGGTCGCCGACGCGCTCGGCATGGAGGCGGTGCTGATCCATCCCTTCTCCGGCCTGCTTTCGGCCTATGGCATCGGCCTGGCCTCGGTCTTTGCCTCGCGCCAGCAGGCCCTGCTGAAGCCGCTTGCCGAAGAATCCAGAACGGAAATCGGCGGCCTCATCGCGACCTTGAAAAAGGCCGTGATCGCGGAGTTGGCGGCGCAAGGCATCGCCGAGGGGGTGGTCGCCACCAGGCCGGTACTGCACATTCGCTATGACGGCACCGACACGGCACTGCCGGTGAATTTCGAGGCAGACTCGATCTTCCAGGCCAGGCGCGATTTCGAAATCGCCCACAAGGCACAATTCGGCTTCGTCTATGACGACAAACCGATGATCGTCGAGACGGTCGGCGTCGAAGGCACCGAAGCCGGCCAGACGACCGCCGAAGCCTATGCGCCCGCCGGACCGGGGAGGGTCAAGTCAGCCTCTTCCGAGACCCGGCGTATCTACACGGAGGGCCAGTGGCATGAAGCCGGCGTCTACCGTCGCGAGAACCTCGGACCGTCCAATCTGGTCGCCGGCCCCGCTCTGATCATCGAGCCGAACCAGACCATCGTCGTCGAGCCGGGCTGGCAGGCCGAAATCACCAACCTCAATCACGTCGTCATACGCCGCACGGAAAAGAAAGCGCGCGCCGGTGCCCTTGGCACACAAGCCGATCCGGTGATGCTCGAAGTCTTCAACAATCTCTTCATGTCCATTGCCGAGCAAATGGGCGTGACGCTGCAGAACACCGCCTATTCCGTCAACATCAAGGAAAGGCTGGATTTTTCCTGCGCCGTCTTCGACCATACCGGGGCCCTGGTCGCCAATGCGCCGCACATGCCGGTGCATCTCGGCTCCATGGATCGTTCGGTCGAAACCATTATCCGGCTGAACTCCGGCGACATCCATCCCGGCGACGTCTTTGCCTTGAACGCCCCCTATAATGGCGGCACGCATCTGCCAGACATCACCGTGGTGACGCCGGTCTTTGACGATGCCCGGAAAGACATCCTCTTCTGGGCGGCCTCGCGCGGCCACCATGCCGACATTGGCGGCACCGCGCCGGGTTCGATGACGCCGCTCGCCACCACGGTCGACGAGGAAGGCGTGTTGTTCGACAATTTCCGCATCGTCGACCGCGGAAAATTCCGCGAGACGGAGTTGCACACACTGCTCACCGACCACCGCTACCCCGCCCGCAACCCGCACCAGAACATTGCCGACCTGAAGGCGCAGATTGCCGCCAACGAGAAGGGTGTGGCGGAACTTCGCAAGATGGTGGGGCATTTCGGCCTTGATGTCGTCGAGGCCTATATGGGCCATGTCCAGGACAATGCTGCCGAAAGCGTGCGCCGCGTGCTGGAGCGGCTGCCGGACACGTCGGAGTATGAATATCCGACCGACACCGGCCAAGTGATCAAAGTCAAGATATCGGTCGACAGGCAAAAGCGCGAAGCGACCGTCGACTTCACCGGCACGTCGAAGGTGGAGAAGAACAATTTCAACGCGCCCGAACCGGTCGCTCGTGCCGCCGTGCTCTACGCCTTCCGCGTCATGGTCGAGGACATGATCCCGATGAATGCCGGGTGCCTGCGGCCGATCAACATCGTCATTCCCGATGGCTGTATGCTCAAGCCCACCTACCCTGCCGCCGTCGTCGCCGGCAATGTCGAGACCTCGCAGCACGTCACCAACGCGCTGTTCGGCGCCATGGGCGCGATGGCCAACGCGCAGGGAACGATGAACAATCTGACTTTTGGCAACAAGAAGTACCAGTACTACGAGACGATCTGCTCCGGCTCCCCCGCCGGCCATATGAACTCCGGCCGCGGCTTTGCCGGCACCTCCGGCGTGCACACCCACATGACCAATTCGCGCCTCACCGACCCGGAAGTGCTGGAACTGCGCTTTCCCGTGGTGCTGGAGGATTTTCATATCCGCCAGGGATCCGGCGGCAAGGGCAAATGGAATGCCGGCGACGGCACCAAACGCACCATCCGCTTCCTCGAGAAGATGGAATGCGCGATCCTGTCCTCGCACCGCAACCGCCCGCCGCAAGGACTGGACGGCGGCGGCGACGGCGAGGTCGGCTCGACCAGGGTGCGCCGCAACGACGGCACGATCGACGTGCTGAAGGCCTGCGACCAGACCGTGCTCGATGCCGGCGAGGCTGTCATTGTGACCACGCCGACGCCGGGGGGATTTGGTAGACTGTAAAGAAGGCGTCAACAGGCTGTCACCGGCCTGTCATCAGCCTGCGTTACCCGCTTGCGCCAAAGCAAATGGGGAATCACATTGCTATGACGGACGTCTCCTCGGATCTGGTTTTTCGCCGCGGCAAGGAAGTTGGAAAAGCCGTCTACCAGAACCGCCCGCTTTCGAAAGCCGGCATCTCCGAGCGGCTGTTCGCCTTCCTGTTTTCCGGCCTCGTCTATCCGCAGATCTGGGAAGACCCCGACGTCGACATGGAGGCGATGCAGCTTGGCCAGGGTCACCGCGTCGTCACCATCGCCTCGGGCGGCTGCAACATCCTGGCATACCTCACCCGCTCGCCGGCACGGATCGACGCTGTCGACCTCAACGCTGCCCACATCGCGCTGAACCGCATGAAGCTGGAGGCGGTGCGCCATCTGCCTTCGCAGGGCGACCTGTTCCGTTTCTTCGGTGCGGCGGACACAAGCCACAATTCCGAAGCCTACGACCGCTTCATCGCCCCGCATCTCGACCCCGTCAGCCGTCATTACTGGGAGCGCCGCAACTGGCGTGGCAAGAGGCGCATCGGCGTTTTCGACCGCAATTTCTACCAGACCGGTCTGCTCGGCCTGTTCATCGCCATGGGCCACCGCACGGCGAAATTCTTCGGCGTCAACCCGGCCCGCATGATGGACGCCAGGAACATCGGCGAACAGCGCCGCTTCTTCAACGAGGAACTGGCGCCCGTCTTCGACAAGAAGCTTCTGAAATGGGCGACCTCGCGAAAAGCTTCCCTGTTCGGTCTCGGCATCCCGCCGGCGCAGTATGATTCGCTGATCACCTCCGGCGACGGCACCATGGCCAGCGTGCTGAAGGCCCGGCTGGAAAAGCTCGCCTGCGATTTCCCCTTGGAAAACAACTATTTTGCTTGGCAAGCCTTTGCCCGCCGCTATCCCAAGCCCGGCGAGGCCGCCTTGCCCGCCTATCTGGAAAAGCAAAACTACGAGACCATCCGCGGCAATATCGACCGCGTCGCCATCCATCACGCCAACCTGATCGAATTCCTCGCCGGCAAGGATGCAGGCGCCGTCGACCGCTTCATCCTGCTCGACGCACAAGACTGGATGACCGACGACCAGCTCAACGCGCTGTGGTCGGAGATCACCCGCACCGCCTCCACCGGGGCCCGCGTCATCTTCCGCACCGCCGCCGAGCCCAGTCTGCTGCCGGGGCGCGTCTCGAGCTCACTGCTCGATCAGTGGGACTATCAGGATGAAGCATCGCGCGAATTCTCGGCCCGTGACCGCTCCGCCATCTATGGCGGCTTCCACCTCTATGTGAAGCGCGCGGCATGAGCACGACGGAGCTGCCGGCCAACCACGCCGAACTGATGGACGGCGTCTACCGCTGGCAGCGCCACATCTACGACCTGACCCGCAAATACTACCTGCTCGGCCGCGACCGGCTGATCGCGGGGCTGGACCTGCCGCCGGGCGGTACCGTGTTGGAACTTGGCTGTGGCACCGGCCGCAACATCATCCTGGCCGCCCGCGGCTATCCCGATGCGCGCTTCTTCGGGCTCGATATTTCGGCCGAAATGCTGGAGACGGCCGGCAAGGCGATCGACCGCGAAGGCCTGTCGGATCGCGTAACACTGGCAAGGGGCGACGCCACCGATTTCGACGCGGGCGCGCTTTATGGCATCGAACGGTTCGACCGCATCTTCGTATCCTATTCGCTGTCGATGATCCCGGGCTGGGAGAAGACGGTCTCGGCAGCACTTGCCGCGCTCGCCCCCACGGGCTCGCTGCACATAGTCGATTTCGGGCAGCAGGAAGGTCTGCCGGGCTGGTTCCGCACCTTGCTACGCGGATGGCTGAATAAATTCCACGTCACGCCACGTGCATCCCTGCGTGGAGTCCTGGAATCGGAAGCTAAGCGAACCGGCGCAACCTTCCGGTTTCGCACGCTTTATCGGGGCTATGCATGGCTGGCGGTCATCAAGCTCGGCATCTGACATCGGAGACATGATCGGCGACCAACGTTTCAGGTCCCACGGACGATCCCGCGGATGGATCGACTGGTTAGCCAATCACGGTTTGCCGAATGGCCCAAGGGGTGGTACATTACCTCCACGCTGGAGGTCGAAAGTGATCGTCGGGTTTCGGGACGGATGGCTACGGGCCTTCTTCGTCGAAGACATTCACTCCCGCATCATTGCGTCCGACCTTGAAAGCCGGTTATTTCGCAAGCTCCAGATGATCGATGACGCGATGACCGATCTGGATTTGCGTGTGCCACCCAGCAACCATTTCGAGAAGTTGCGCGGCAATCTCGATGGCTTCCATTCGATCCGCGTCAACAGCCAATGGCGGCTGATCTTCCGGTGGGACGGCGGACGCGGTGAAGCGTCGGGTATTTATCTCGACGACCATAGTTACAGATGAGGTGACACATGTTGATGACCACACGCAAGCCTGCAACAGTTGGCGAAATCCTCACGGAAGAATTCATGCAACCGCTTGGCCTGACACAGGCGGCTTTGGCCGAAGCGATGGGGGTCCAGCGCAAGCATGTGAACGAATTGTGCAACGACCGCCGCAACGTGACGGCTGCGACCGCGCTTATTCTGGCGCGGGTCTTCGGCAACAGCCCGGATTTCTGGCTGAACGTGCAGCGCCGTAGCGATCTCTGGTCGGTCATGAACTCGCCCGACGAGCGCGCGCGCGTCGATCGCGCCAAGCCTTTGGCGACTGCGGCATAGAAGAAACTTGCAGCAATCGACTGCCGCTTAATGCAGCGCCTTCACCAGCGCGCCCACCATTGCTTGCGGACGATAATTGAGCTTGGCCGGCGTTAGCCCCAGCCGCACCACCACCAATTGCTCGGATGGAATGATGGCAACCGTCTGTCCGTCATGGCCTTCCATCCAGTAAGTGTCCTTGGGCAGGCCGGCGGCAACGCCGGCGCCGGGATTTTCCTCGTCGCCCGGCGCCTCGATCCACAGCTGGCCCTTGCCGTAGACTTTCGAGGCGGATGCCGGCTCGCGCATCCAGTCGACGAAGCCGGAAGGCAGGACCTGGTTGCCGTTCCATACCCCGCCCTGCAGCAGGAACTGGCCGAAGCGAGCCCAGTCATGCGCCGTGGCGTAGAGATAGGACGAGCCGACGAACGTGCCCTGCTCGTCGGTCTCCAACACCGCGCTGTGCATGCCGAGCGGTTCGAACAATGCCGTGCGCGGCCATGTCAATGCCTTGGCCTTGTCGCCGATCGCGTCCTGCCAGAGGCGCGACAGCATCACCGCCGTGCCGCTGGAATAGGAAAACACCTTGCCGACCTCGCCGGTGAGCGGTTTGGAGTCGGCAAAGCCCGCCATGTCGGGTTCGAGATAGAGCATGCGCGTGACATCGGCGACGTCGCCATAGTCTTCGTTGAACTCCAGCCCGCTCGACATCGCCATCATGTCGGCAAGGCTGATCGCAGCGCGGCCGTCGACCTTCCAAGGCGCGAACAGGCCCTTGTTGTCGACCGCCAGCTTGCCGTCCTTGACCAGTGTGCCGACGATGGCGGCGTTGACCGTCTTGGTCATCGACCAGCCGAGCAGAGGCGTCTTGGCCGAAAAGCCGTCGCCATAGCGTTCCGCGACGACGCGGCCGTTCTTGACCACGACGATCGCGCGCATGCCGGTGCCGGCCATCGCGTCGTCCGCGACGACCTTCGAGACTTCGGGGTTCTGCGAGGCATCCACCCGTTCGCCCTCGGGCCACAGCGCATCCTGGCTTGTCGCGGCCGGTTCGGCATGGACGGCCGTGCGCCGCGCCTTGCCGACATCGCCGTCGGGAACCGAGGCACAGCCCAGCCCCTCGCGGGCCACCGCCTCGCTCTTGCCGAGGAAGCCGAGCAGGCCGGCGGAAACCGTACCGCGGTTCTTGTCGACCGAGACCCGCATCAGCCGCAGCAGCGGGTGGCCGGGCGCCTGCACATCGACAGCCAGCACCTCGTCGGCGTCGCGCCCGGCGATGAAGACGTTGGAACAGACGATCTTGGCCGAATAGCCCGAGCCGACGCGGATCAGTTCCGGCGGCGCGATATAAAGCCAGGCAAACAGCGCGGCGACCGCCAGCACGATCAGGCCAAGCAGCCATTTGACGATCCTGACGATGATCCGCATCCATTGCCTCCCAGGCACTCGCCCGACCTTTATGTCATCGAATTGCCGCCATTGCTTCCGCAAAATCGGGCTTCTTGTCGAGCGCCATAAACCAGATATCAACCATGATCGGCGATCACAGGGATGCATGTCGCCCAAAAGTGCGCAGCGGTTTTGCGACAACGACATGCACGAAAAACGAATAGACCGGCCGATGCGTGGGGCGATCGTCTGGAGGGGCCAGGTCAACTTCGGCCATCGGTGCACAGACCCATCAGCGACCGGCTGATTCCGGCTTGGAAGTTTCGATGCGCCGTCTTGCGGTCCTTTTCATGCTGACGCTGCTCGGCGCCTGCTCGACCGTGGACGATCTCTCGCCGCTGTCGCCGTCCGCGTCGAGCAGTCCGACGGTGGCCGTGCGCGCGCCGCGCTTTGCCGATTCCAAACCGCATGAGTGGGACAGCGGCGCACCGTGGAACTATGCCGTCCACGGCACCGACGTCTCCAAATACCAGACATCGGTCGACTGGCCGATGGCCAAGGCCAGCGGCATCTCCTTCGCCTTCATCAAGGCGACCGAAGGCGGCGACCGTTTCGATGAATATTTCAGCGAGCACTGGGCGCGCACCAAAGCCAACGGGATTCCACGCGCGGCCTATCACTTCTTCTATTTCTGCACGCCCGCCGCCGTGCAGGCGCGCTGGTTCATCCAGAATGTCCCCGTCGATCGCTCCGCATTGCCGCCGGTTCTCGACATGGAATGGAACCCGAACTCGCCGACCTGCCGCCTGCGCCCCGACGCGGCCACGGTGCGCGCTGAGATGACCGCCTTCCTCGAGATCGTCGAGCGCCATTACGGCAAGAAACCGATCATCTACACCTCGGTCGATTTCTTCGAGGACAACGACCTGTCGAGCTTCCGCGGCTACCCCTACTGGCTGCGCTCCGTCGCCGGCCACCCGCGCGAGAAATATGGCAGCCACCCCTTCACCTTCTGGCAGTACACCGGAACCGGCATCGTTCCCGGCATGACCGGCAAGTCCGACATCAACGTCTTCAACGGCTCGGAAGCCGCCTGGCATAAGTGGCTGCGGCAGAACACACGCTGATGCCGTGGCAACGGCAGCGAAGCCGCCTGGAATAGCGGCTCCGGCAGAAGACCCGTCGACACCGTGGCAACGGCAGCGAAGCCGTCTGGAATAGCGGCTGAAGCAGAAGACCCGTTGACACCGGGCCTGCCGCCTGCTTTTCGACACTGCCAGCGGTAGAGTGCAACCGCTGGTAATTCAGGGCGTTGGGCTTCCAGCCAGGCACGACATTGCCCTCTTCGTTTCGAAAGGAAGCTGATGCGACTGCGTTCCCAAGCCCTCGCGGCGCTATTCTTGTGCGCCACGGCCTTGCCGGCGATGGCGCAGGAATGCGGCGGCGATTTCGAAACCTGGAAACAGGGCGTGGCGGCGGAAGCGAAGGCGGCCGGTGTCGGCGCCGTCGGCCTCGACGCGCTCGAGGACGCCAGGATCGACGATAGGGCTCTGGCGCGCGACCGCGCACAGGGCGTTTTCACACAAACCTTCATCCAATTTTCCAACCGCATGATCTCGGCCTACCGGCTGAAGCAAGGTGCGGCGAACATGAAGAAATACGCCGATATCTTCGCCCGCGCCGACCAGCAGTTCGGCGTCCAGGCGCCTGTCATCACCGCCTTCTGGGCGCTTGAAACGGATTTCGGCGCCGTGCAGGGCGATTTCCATACGCTGAGCGCACTGGTGACGCTGTCGCATGACTGCCGCCGTCCGCAGCTTTTCCGCCAGCAACTGGTGCCGCTGCTGGAACTGATCGATCGCGGCGTGCTGCCGACAGATGTCACGGGTGCCTGGGCCGGCGAGATCGGGCAGACGCAGATCCTGCCGTCCGACTATCTCGCGCGCGGCGTCGATGGCGATGGCGACGGCAAGATCGATCTTAGAAACAGCGCGCCGGACGTGATCATGACCACGGGCAACAAGGTGCTGTCGCGCGGCTGGAAGCGCGACGAACCCTGGATCCAGGAAGTGCGCGTGCCCGACGAGATGCCGTGGGACCAGACCGGGCGCACCAACAAATTGCCGCTGACACAGTGGGCGCAGTGGGGCGTCACCAACCCCGACGGCTCGCCGCTGATCGATAAGGGCCTGAAGGCCGGCCTGGCGCTGCCCATGGGCCGCAAGGGTCCGGCCTTCCTCACCTACGAGAATTTCGACGTCTATCTCGAATGGAACCAGTCCTTCACCTACGCGCTGACCGCGGCCAATCTCGCCGCGCGGCTGGCGGGCGCGCCGCCGCTCGATCCGCGCGATCCCGAGCCGGGTCTCGACAACGAGCAGATGAAGGCGCTGCAGACCAAGCTCGAGGCCAGGGGCTACGACGTCGGCACGGTCGACGGCATTCTGGGCACCAACACCCGCGAAGCCATCCGCAAGGAACAGATGCGGCTAGGCCTGCCGGTGGATGGCTGGCCGACGCCGGAGTTGCTGACGAAGCTGTGAAGAGAGTGAGTAGCGAGTAGTGGAATAGAGGAAATTCCCTACTGACTACTCACTACTCACTTCTTTTTCCTAATCCGCCATCGTCTCCAGGCTCGCAAACCCCTGCGGCGCGTCGCCCTCGTCGAAGGGCGTCGTCACCTCGACGAAGGTGTCGGGATAAAAGCCGTTGAAGCGGGTCCTGAGCGACAGCGAGTAGGCGCCGATATGGCCGATCTCGATCCAGTCGCCGGTGTCGACGGTTTCCGGCAGCCAGAACGGCCGCGACAGGATGTCGACGGAATCGCAGGTCGCGCCGCACACCTTGAACGGCACGATCTTGGTCTCGTCGCCATTGCGCGTACGGATCGCCGGATCGGGGATGAAGCGTGCCGGCAGCGTGATCTTGCCGGTCCATGAATCCGACAGCGACGCCCAGATACCGTCATTGATGTAGAGCCGCTTGCCCTTGCGCAGGAGCACGCGCACGATCAGCGACAGGCAGCGCGCCACGATCACCCTGCCCGGCTCCGCCACCAGCGGTATCTGGTCGAACTGGTATTCCTTCAGGTCGCCGGAAAGCCGCGACATGATCTGGCCGAGCGACGGCATCTGGATCAGCTTGCGGTTGGGATCATGGCCGTATTCGGCCGGAAAGCCGCCGCCGACATCGAGCCCGGCAATGTCGAAGGTCAGCCGGTTGCGCACCCAGTCGGCCGAGGCCAGTGCCCGCTCATAAGTGTCGGGATCCTCGATCTGGCTGCCGACATGGAAACAGAGGCCGACCTTGTAGCCGGGGCGGTTCAGCCGCTCCGCGAGTTCGACCGCATAGGCCGGCCCGGCGCCGAATTTCTTCGACAGTTCGTAGGCGGCATGCCCCTTGGTCTGCACACGCACGAAAACGCTGACCGCGCCCGGGTCGATATCGAGCGCCCGCACCACCCGGGTCAGCTTGGTGATCTCGTCTTCGTGGTCGAGCGAGATGACGCGAATGCCGTATTTTTCCAGCGCCAGCTTGATGTCGGACTGCGCCTTGACCGGGTGCATGTAGAGCATCTCGGCGTCGGGCGAGACGGCGCGCACGGCGGCGAACTCGCCTGGTGAAGCGACGTCGAAGGCGGTGACGCCGGCCTCGACCAGCGTCTTCAGCACGATCTGCTCGCCATTGGTCTTGACCGCATAGGCGGTCTTGCCGGGAAACATGCCCATGAACTGCAAGGCGTCGGCCTTGAGCACCTGTGGGCGGAAGCAGTAGACGGGGTCGTCCGGACGAAGCGCCAGTGCCGCCTCGCTTGCGTTCTCGAATCGCTGCATGGACGAATCCCCGGCTTCAGCTCGCACAATTAATCCAAGCTAGCGGCTGGCGCATGACCCCGAAAGTCAATTTCGACTTTCGGAAAGGATCATGCGCCAGGAACGAATCTTGCAGCGTCCTTTGCGCGTCTCGGTGCGGCATTAGCCTTTGCCGGCGTCCATCGGTCCGGTTTCGGGTGGCTCTTGCCAGCGAACCGGATATGGCTTCCGGCTGATCGCTGGCATCCGGCGTCTGGGGGAGAATTCACGTGACAGTGACCGCTACATCCGCAGCACGCGGACCAATGACGCTCAGGGACTGGGGGCAGTTGCTGTTGCTCGGCGCGATCTGGGGCGGCTCGTTCTTCTTCGCCCGCATCGCGGTGGCGGAACTTCACCCATTGGTGCTGGTTCTGTTTCGCGTCGCCATCGCCGCATTGGCGCTGCAGCTCTATCTCGGCTTGCGCGGCCCCTCCTTCCGCCTCGCCCTGCCGCATGCCGGCCTGTTCTTCCTGCTGGCCTTCACCAACAACGTCGTCCCCTTCTCGCTGATCTTCGCCGGCCAGACCCAGCTTGGCGCCGGCGTCGCCTCGGTGCTCAACGCGACGACGCCGTTCTGGACGCTGATCCTCGCCAACGCGCTGACATCGGACGAAAAGTTGTCCTGGAACAAGCTCGCCGGCATCGCGCTCGGTGTCGCCGGCACCGCTGTCATGATCGGTCCCGGCCTGCTCGCCGGGCTCGGCGGCCCTGTCTGGGCCAAATTCGCGCTGATCGGCGCCTCGCTGTCCTATGGCATTGCGCTGATGGTCGCCCGCCGCTTCAAGGGCGTGCCCTCGCCGGTCGTCGCCACCGGACAATTGACGGCCTCGACCATCATCATGATCCCGATCGTGCTCTTCGCTCATGGCCCGGCCGGCCTGTTCTCGGCCTCGCCGCCGGTATGGGCGGCGGTGCTGGCGCTGGCGCTTCTGTCCACGGCCTTCGCCTACATCCTCTACTTCAACCTCGTCGCCTCGGCCGGCGCCACCAACGCCTCGCTGGTCACGCTGATCGTGCCGGCCAGTGCCATGCTGCTCGGCTTTCTTTTCCTGGGCGAGCGGCTGGAAGCGTTCGAGATCGGCGGCGTGGTGCTGATCGGACTCGGTCTTCTCACAATCGACGGACGAGTGTTCGGTCGCCGTTAGGCACGGCATGTGCAATCGCGAAAGTCGAAGCCGACTTTCGCAGGGGTAGCGCTGCCATGACACAGCATCGACACGCCACCGCCATAATTTATTCACAGGTCTGAAGCGGGTTTTTGCCGAAGAGTTTCAACGGCTAACGGCAAAACCGAGGTCGCGAATTTCACAATCACGTCGCAATGCAGCATATTTTCCGCTTGCCTGTGGCACAAATGAACCTAGACTCCAGGGCATAGCTCTTTAAGAGGAGGCTATGTCATGGGACTTACGAGGCCAATCAACGCATTGATGATTTGTGCTGCGTTTGCTTTCATCGGCGCCCTCATTATCGGCGTCCTTCCCTGAACCCGCCAAGACGGGGAAGACCAGCACCAAATAGTCTAACCAATTCGAAAGGCCGGGTTTTTACCCGGCCTTTTGCTTTTCCAGCCGACCCTTATGCAGCAGCGGAACCAGCCACCTCCGCCTCATGCGAGCGGATGCCGATCATGTGGCAGACGGCGAACACCAGATCGGCCCGGTTCATCGTGTAGAAGTGAAAATCGCCGACGCCGCGCTCGACGAGGTCCAGCACCTGTTCGGCCGCCACGGCTGAAGCCACCAGCGCATGCGTTTGCGGATCGTTCTGGAGTCCCTCGAAGCGCTCGGCCAGCCAAGCCGGCACCAGCGCGCCGCAACGCGCCGAGAAATTGGCGACCTGGGTGAAATTATGCACCGGCAAAATGCCGGGAACGATCGGGATATAGATGCCGGCGCGGCGCGCGCGCTCGACGTAACGTTCGTAGAGATCATTGTCGAAAAAGAACTGGGTGATCGCCCGCGTCGCGCCATTGTCGACCTTGCGCTTCAGCATGTCGATGTCGGTGGCGAAGTCAGGGCTTTCCGGATGCTTTTCCGGATAGGCCGAAACCGAGATGTCGAAATCGCCGGCGTCCTTCAGCGCCCCGACCAGCTCGGCGCCATTGGCATAGCCGTCCGGATGCGGCCGGTAAGCGGCGCCGACGCCTTCCGCCGGATCGCCGCGCAAGGCGACGAAGCGCTTCACGCCCATGTCGGTGAATTCCTGGATCACCGCGTCGACCTGATGGCGAGCGGCATCGACGCAGGTCATGTGGGCGGCTGGCGTCAGGCTGGTTTCCTTCAGGATGCGGCCGATGGTGCGCGCCGTGCGCTCACGCGTCGAACCGCCCGCGCCATAGGTCACCGAGACGAATTTCGGCCGCAGCGGCTCCAGCCGCGTGACCGTATCCCACAGCCTTGCCTCCATCTCGTCGTTCTTCGGCGGGAAGAACTCGAACGAAACCCTGACCTTGTCGCCGATATCGGGACGGCGGGAAAAACGAAACTGGTTCATCAGGCGATTTCCCCTATCGAGCTCACTCTGGTCTGCTGGCTGGCATTGGCAGGATCGGCGATCAGCAGGCGCCGGTCGCGGCCAAGCCAAAGTTTTACGGTGAGCCTGGCCTCGTTGCCGCCGCGCGGTTCGAATTCCTGGGCATCCTCCAGATCGAGGCCGGCTTCGGAGAACCACTCCCCGATCTGCCGGTCGGAAAAGCCGAGGCGCATATGCGCATGCTCGTCGCGCAGGAACTCCAGCGCGTGCGGCGCGAAATCGACGATGACCAGACGGCCCGCCGGGCGCAGCAGCCGCGCCGCCTCATGGATGGCGCGGGCCGGATCGTCGAGATAGTGCAGCACCTGGTGGATGGTGACGAGATCGAAAGCATCGCGCTCGACCGGCGGCGAAAAGATATCGCCTTGCCGCACCTGCGCATTCGAAACGCCGGCCTTGTCGAGATTGGCGCGCGCCACGGTCAGCATCTCGCGCGACATGTCGATGCCGATCCCGCGCCGGTAGAGTGGCGAGAAGATTTCGAGCAGCCGCCCGGTGCCGGTGCCAAGGTCGAGCATGGACTGGAACGGCCGTTTGCCGACCAGCTTCAGCATCGCGGCCTCTACGGCGCGGTCGGGCACATGCAGCGATCGGATGTGATCCCAACTCGCCGCGTTCTGCGAAAAATACGCGGTCGCGCGGTCCTGGCGCTTGCGCTTGACCGAGGTCAGCCGCTCCAGATCGCGCTCTACCCGCGGGTCGGCTCCGCGAATGCCGGAAACCAGCCCCATCACGAAGTCCCGTGCCGAATCGGCGTCCGACAGTCGGAAGAAGGCCCACGACCCTTCCTGGTAGCGGCCGATCAGCCCGGCCTCGAGCAGCAGCTTCAGGTGTCGCGAGACACGCGGCTGCGACTGGCCGAGAATTTCGGTAAGGTCGGAAACGGTGAGGTCGCCGCGCGACAACAATGCCAATATGCGCAGGCGGCTGGATTCGGCCGCCGCCTTCAGCGTATCCACCATGGTGTCGAGCGAGACATGCATCAGCGTATTCTCTTTGAAAAAGATATAAACATATGTTTATGTCGATTTTGGCAGTCTTGCAAGCGCTATGTCGCTTCCGGACCAGAAAATGCCGCATGCGTGATTTCCCGGTCCAGGTCACCCCGAAACGTCTAGCGGTTCGAGACAATGGCATGAACCAGCAAAGAGACAGGCAATGACTGAACCGCGTGAGATGTTCGAGGCACGCGAAGGCGAGCAGAGACTGGACCAGGATCCGGCAATGATGCCTCCTGACGGCGGCATCGTCTTCATCGGCCGCATCGCCTCGCCCTGGACCACCCGGGAAAGCTGCCCGAAAAACATGCGCGCCGCGCGCGAGACGGGACAGCCGGCGGCGCTGACCATCGACGCGCCCTATCGCAGCGGCTTGCGAGGCCTGGAACGCGCCAGCCACGTCGTCATCCTGTCCTGGCTGCATCACGCGCCACGGAATCTGATCGTGCAGAAACCTCGCCATGCGGCTGAAGCAAAAGGCGTATTCGGCCTGCGCTCCCCAGCCCGGCCGAACCCGATCGGCCTGCATGTAGCCAAGCTCGTCGGATTGGACATTGCCACCGGGCGCATCGACCTCGACGCCATCGACGTGCTCGACGGCACGCCGGTCATCGACATCAAACCCTATTTCGCCTCGACCGACGCCATTGCCGAGGCGACCGTTGAGGGGCGCGAGGAGCGATGACCGCGCCGACCGGTCGCCGCCGCGCCATCGCCAAGGCGCTGACAGCACTGCTGCCGCTGGCGCCCTATGCCGATATGGAGAAGATTCGCACTGACGCCGGCTCGGTGCATATGAAGACCTTGCCGCCGACGATCGCGGTGTGGCTGGCGACGATCGCCCATATCCGTCACATGCACACCGACTACGAAAAGCTGCTGGCCGAGGGCTATGATCGCGACTCGGCGCGCTTCTTCGTCATCGAGCAAACCAACATCATGCTCACGCGCTGGCGCGCCACCCGCCTGCTCGACGCCGATGACGAGGAGGAATGAGGCCATTGCCGGGCCGGATCTTCATCTCGAGGACGACTGAAGTCGGAGTGCTGGCTCTATGCGTTCGGCGTGCCGCCGATAGCTTGTGACGCAATGGCAAGGAGCTGCCGATGAGCCAAATCGCACAGGATAGACCGCCGCTGCCTGTGGTGGGCGACCGCCATGTCGACCCGCATTCCTATCCCGAAGGCATTGCCTTCCTCGACGGCCAGTACCTGCCGATGTCGCAAGCCAAGGTTTCGGTGTTGGATTGGGGTTTTCTGCATTCCGACGCCACCTACGATACGGTGCATGTCTGGAACGGCCGCTTCTTTCGCCTCGATCTGCATCTCGACCGTTTCTTCGGCGGCTTGCAAAAGCTGCGCATGACGATCCCGTTCGATAGCGATGGCGTGGCCGAGATCCTGCACAATTGTGTCGCGCTGTCAGGCCATCGCGCCGCCTATGTCGAGATGCTGTGCACGCGCGGCGCTTCACCAAGCTTCAGCCGCGACCCGCGCCAGGCGATCAACCGCTTCATGGCGTTTGCCGTGCCGTTCGGCTCGGTCGCCAATGCCGAGCAGTTGCAGCGCGGCCTGCGTGTCGCGATCAGCGACAAGGTGCGCATTCCGCCGGCCTCGATCGATCCGGCGATCAAGAACTACCACTGGCTCGACTTGGTGCGCGGCCTCTACGATGCCTATGATCGCGGCGCCGAGACGGCCCTCATTCTCGACTTCAACGGCAATGTCGCCGAGGGTCCTGGCTTCAACGTCTTCTGCGTCAAGGACAGCAGACTGTCGACGCCGGCTATCGGCGTGCTGCCAGGCATCACGCGCCGCACCGTCTTCGATCTCTGTGGCGAGGAAGGGCTCACCGCGAAGGCCGCCGATGTCAGCGTAGCCTCGCTCAAGGCAGCCGATGAAGTCTTCGTCACCTCGACCGCCGGCGGCATCATGCCGGTGACGGAGATCGACGGTGCCGACGTCGCCGACGGCAAGGTCGGGCCGATCACCAGCCGGTTGATGGCGCTCTACTGGCAAAAGCACGACGACCCGGCATGGTCGAGTTTGGTGAATTACCCCTGATCCACACGATTTCTTGTTCTACGGGAAAGCCCCAGGTTCAAAAAGATTTCCCCCGCCTCTGGAAAATCACGGGACAGGCCGTATATGCCCGAAAGCGGAGAAGCCTCCGCTTTCATCCAGAAATTGTGCCCGGAGGGGCAAGGATTCCACATCATGACATCAAAGGTTTGGTTCATCACCGGATCGTCGAAAGGCTTTGGCCGCGTCTGGACCGAGGCCGCATTGGCGCGCGGCGACCGCGTTGCCGCGACCGCCCGTGACGTCGGCACGCTCGCCGATCTCGTGGCAAAATATGGCGACAACGTCGCTGCGATTCAGCTCGACGTCACCGCCAAGAAAGCCGTCGATGCCGCAATCGCCGAAGCACACAAGCGCTTTGGCCGGCTCGACGTCGTCATCAACAATGCCGGTTACGGCCATTTCGGCGCCATCGAGGAAGTCAGCGAGCAGGAAGCCCGCGATCAGATCGAGACCAATGTCTTCGGCGCTCTCTGGGTCACCCAGGCCGCCCTGCCGATCATGCGCGCGCAGCGGTCGGGCCACATCATCCAGATCTCGTCGATCGGCGGCGTCAACGCCTTTGCCTCGCTCGGCCTCTATCATGCCTCGAAATGGGCGCTGGAAGCCTTCAGCCAGTCACTCAGCATCGAGGTCGCGGAATTCGGCATTCATGTCACGCTGGTCGAGCCGGGCGGCTTCTCCACCGACTGGTCGGGAGCATCGTCCAAGGTCTCCAAGCCGATCGAGGCCTATGCGCCTGCCCGCGCCAGGATGGCCGAGCGCCGCGCCAACTCGGTCGCCGGCGATCCCGAGGCGACCGGTCCGGCCATGCTGGCCATCGTCGATGCGGCCGAGCCGCCGCTGCGGGTATTCTTCGGCGATGGCGGCCTGCCGATGATACGCCAGGAATACGCCAACCGCCTCGCCACTTGGGACAAATGGGACCACGTTTCCGTCATGGCGCAAGGCGCCAACAAGAACCGCAAGGGCTAAAGCCCGACGACTTCTGCTACGCCGCCTCACAGGCGGCGTAGCTCCCACCTCGGCCACGACGCGAGCGCGCGGCTATGCCTGATAAATCCATTGTTCCGGCACCCGCACCGAAATCTGCTCGCCGGCCCTGACGATGCCGGGCTTTTCAACCCAGGCGACCACGCCGCGCAACCTTTTCGCCGCCTTCGGAAACAACAGCGCGCCGGCTTCAACGTCGGCCATTCCAGCATTTTCGGCGATCGATCGCCCGGCGATGCGGCATGGCCCGTTCTGGGCGTCGACCTTGAGGGTCACGCCACCCTTGAAGAACAGCAAAGTGCCGGCCGGCAGCATCGACAGATGCGGCACGCCTTCGATCACCAGATTGGCACCGATCCACTCAGGCTTGATTTCGGCCAGCCCCATCCGTTCGGCGACGATGGCCAATTCGTCCGCTGCCACGATCGATATCTGCCGTTCGTTGCGCATCTCGGTGCCGCGCGGATACCAGGGTTCACGCCCGCCGGAACGCCGCGTCGGTCCGGCATGGAAGTCGCCTGAAATGCCGTCGAAGTCGAGCCGCAATTCGTCCACCGGACGCGTCTGGAAATCGTCCGCTGGCGCGACATACAGCGCCGCCGCGCGGGCGGTAAGCTTCTTCGACGGAATGATTTCGGTCGGCTTTTCAGCCTCGGGAAAGAGATCCAGCATGGCTTCATTCCTTGGATGACGTGCCCTGGTTTTGCCCTTCGGCCGGCAAGGCCGCAAGAGCGGTTCGGGCCAAAATGCGCAACTCTTCGGTCGACGCGCCGTCCCGTGCCTGGATCGACATGCCGTTCATGACGCCCGCAATATATTTAGCGAAGCCTTCGACGGAGAGGTTTTCCGGCAAGTCGCCTTCTGCCTTGCCTCTGGCCAGCCGCGCCGCGATCGCCGCCTCGCTCGCCTTGCGATAGGCCTTGAGCTCATCGGCAATGGCTTGCGCCTGCGGCGAGGCCGCCAGCGCGCCGCTGACGAAAAGACAGCCACCCGGCTTGCCGGGCCTGGAATAGGCCGCCGCCGCGCCCAGCAGCAAGCGCCGGATCGCCTCCCCCGTCGACACCGGCGCCCTCAGCGCTTCCAGCGCGAAGCCTATCTCGGTCTCGTGGTAGCGCGTCAACGCCCCGCGAAACAAAGTCTCTTTGTCGGTGAAGGCGTTGTAGATCTGTGGCGGCGTCAGCCCCATCGCTTCGCGCAGCATGGCCAGCGACGTCGCTTCATAGCCGTGCTCCCAGAAGAGATGCATCGCGGCATCGAGCGCCCGGTCCGGGTCGAATGCGCGCGGCCGGCCGCCGCGTGGTTTGTCCGAGTTTTCCATAGTGATCGATACGAAACCTATTGACTCACCTTTCCCTCATAACATATCAATCGATACGTAACCAGGCAAACCGGAAGATGACCTCCCGGCGAGGGCCGTGCAACCCAAGGAGAAAGCAATGCCGATCACCGTGACCGCGCCGGAGGGCGTACTGACCCCAGCGGGAGAGCGCGAAATCCTGCCGCGCCTGAGCGCTGCCCTCATCGAAGCCTCCGGCGCCACCGGCAATTCATTCTTCACCGCGATCGTTGGCGGCACCGTCCATATCCTGCCGCCGCGCGACATTTACGCGGGTGGCGCCAACCGGCCGGTCGTTATGGTCGAGTTGAAGCTGCCCAATATCGCCCTTGGCTCGATCGAGGCCCGCAAGGATTTCATCACCGCCGCCGCCGGCATCGTCGCCGATCTCTGTATCCCAGAGCACAAGCCGGAAAACACCTGGATCAACATCGTCAATGCGCCCGACGGCGGCTGGGGCATCGGTGACAGGCAATATACCGGCGACGCGCTCATCGCGGCCGCCACCGCCGCCGCGCAGTGACGAACAGGATGATGCGGCTCTCCCCGTCGCTGTTCTTCACCACCAACTGCGAGCCTGCGCTGGCCTTCTACGAACAATGCGGTCTTGGCCGGGCAACGGTCCTGCTGCGCTGGGGCGACAACAATATGCCGGTGCGCACAGAAGCCATGCGCGGAAAAGTCCTGCATGCCCGCTTCGAAGGTCCGGGTGTGCTGTTCCACGCCTCGGACAATGACGACGCGGAGCCGATGAAGGGGTCCGCCATGATGCTGGAATTCGACGGGCCCGCAGCAGCGCCAGAGGTTTTCGCCCGCGAGGAACTTTTCGCATGCATGGCCGCAGGCGGCCGGATCACCGTGCCGTTTGCCCGGCAATATTGGGGGAGCAGCTTCGGCATGCTGGTCGACGCCTTCGGCGTGCAGTGGATGTTCAGTTGCTCCAATGAATAGAGGCCAGTCGCTGACCGCTCGATCACAACCTTCTTACCGAAAAACGGCGCCGCGCCGCATTGCCGCCGCGCTGCGTCGGCTTCATGGTGAAGACCAGACCGTCGACGGAGGTTCTCATGCGTCCCGGAGCGGCGATCGCAGCGCTTTGGTTGATCTGGGTGGTCACATGGATGGCGGCTGCCCTGTGGGCCGATCCAGTCCAAAAGCGCGCCTCCATCGGAGCGGAGGCCCGCTATCGCGTCTTCTGGCTGGCCGGCACCGTCCTGCTGTTCGTTCCAGCGCACGGCTATGAAGGCAGGCTGAGATTGTGGACGCCGACCCTTGCCGAAGCCTGGGCCTGCGTTGCCCTGGTCGCGGTCGGCATCGGCTTCGCGTGGTGGGCGCGCATCCATCTCGGGCGGCTGTGGTCCGCCACCGTCACCGCCAAGGCGGATCATCGCGTGGTCGACACCGGCCCCTATCGCCTGGTCCGGCATCCGATCTACACCGGGCTGCTGCTGTCGGTGCTCGCCACCATGGTGGCGAAGGGCACGGTCTGGGGCATTGCCGGTACGGCCTTGCTCATCATCGGCGTCGTCGTGAAGGCGAGGCTGGAGGAGCGTTTCCTGCGTGGCGAACTCGGCCCCGCCTATGACGACTACGCCAAGCGGGTGCCGATGCTGGTCCCCTTCGCACCTGCCTGACGCGGCGCGACGCTCGATCAGAGCATTTTCAGCAGCGCGCCGCCGATCGAATACCCAGCACCGAAGGCGCAGATCAGGCCGAAATCGGCAGGCTTCATGTCGGCATGGTTCTCCGACAGAGCGATGATGGCGCCGGCGCCCGCCGTATTGCCGAGCCGCTCCAGCACCATGGGCGCGCGGTCATGGCCGACATCGTGGCCGAATGCCAGCTTCAGGATCATCGCATTCATGCGCGCATTGGCCTGGTGCAGCCAGAAGCGCCTGACCGCCTGTGGCGTCAGCCCATGCTCGGCCAGGAATTCGACGATGAATTTATGCCCGGCGACGGTGACTTCCTTGAACACCTTGTTGCCGACCTGCTTGATGAGGTTGCCTTCCAGGTTGATCATGTAGGGATCGTCCTGCGCGGTCCGCGTGTGGTAGCCGAGATTGGTGCGGATGTTGTTCGACATCTGCGTCCAGATGCGCGTGTCCAGCACCTCGAAGCGGCCCGGCCGCTTCTCACCCTGGGCGAGCCCCTCCACGACCATCGACACCGAAGCGTCGCCGAAGATGAAATGCGTCTGCCGATCGCGGAAATTGAGATGGCCGGTGATGATTTCGGGCGTGGTCACCAGGATGCGCTTGTGCGCGCCCGAGCGCACCAGATTGACCGCCATGTGCAGCGCAGCCGCCGCGGACGAACAGCCAAGTCCCATATCGAAGCCGGCACCCCTTGTGCCCAGCGCCTGCTGCATTTCGATTGCGATCGCCGGATACGGCCTCTGCTGATGCGAGGACGAGCAGATCACCAGATCGATGTCCGACGCCGCGATGCCGGCGTGCTCGATCGCCTTCCTGGCCGAAGCGACGCCGAATTCCGCCTGCAGCGAGAGCGCGTCGTCCGAACGCGCCGGAATGCGCGGCGCCATGCGGGTCGGGTCGAGAATACCTTCCCGTTCGATCACATGGCGGGCGCGCACGCCCGAGGCATGGACGATGAAGTCGGAATCCGATTTTTGCAGCAGCGTCTCGCCGGCAGCTTGGCGCCGCGCGTTCTCCGTGTCGACCCAGGCATTGAAGCTGGCGACCAGTTCCTCATTCGTGATGACAGGCTTGGGAATTTCAGCGCCGATGCCGCTGATGATGACGCGATGCATGTTTCCAGTCCGTCCCGTCCGCGGGCATTGCGGCATCATGTGGGCGCCGAAACGCTTCGGCGCAACACTTTTCTCACTCGGCCGGTTTACACCGGCTTAAACCAAGGTTTACGCCAGCCTACCCCGCCCGCTTGGCGACAATGAAAATGCGGGGGAAACGCAGCAGCACCTTGCCATCAGCGGTCTTCGGATAGGCCTTGGCGATCTTGGCCGTGTAGCTGTCGAGGAACAGCTTGCGCTCGTCGGCTTCCAGCGGATCGAGAAACGGCTTCAGTCCGGTCGACTTCACCCATTCGACGATCGCCTCGGCGTCGGCCAGCGGATGATTGTAGATGGTGTGCCAGATGTCGAGCCGAGCGGAGAGCGGCGACAGAAGGTCGTAGTAGAACGATACCGGCGGCAGCGGCGCACGGGCCGCGCCCTTTATCTTCGCCGCGAAAGGCATTTGCACCGCGGTCTCCCGCATCAGGCGATGCGAATCCTCGCCCATATTGTCGGGCATCTGGATCGCCAGCGCGCCACCAGGCGCCAGAAAACCCATCAGCCGCTGGAACACCGCTGGATGCGTGGGCAGCCACTGGAACACGGCATTGGCGAAGATGACGTTGACGGGCTCGGCCGGCTGCCATGTCGACGCATCGGCGAGGTCGAAGCTGACATCGGGCAGGCGTGCCCTCGCCTTTTCGATCATGTCAGGCGATGTGTCGAAGCCGCTCACTTGCGCATCCGGCCAGCGCTCGACCAGAAGTTCGGTCGAATTGCCCGGCCCGCAGCCGATGTCGACGACGCGGCGGGGAAAGTCGACCGGCACCTGGGCTGCGAGGTCGCGCGCCGGCCGTGTGCGTTCGTCCTCGAATTTCAGATATTGGGCGGCGGACCAATCAGCCATTTGAGCTCTCCTCGTATCCCTGAGAAATTCGCCGCCCAATGAAGCCCTTACCGCGTCAGCCGCTTGTGCGTCATACGGTGCGGAGCCGCCGCTTCCGCGCCCATGCGGCGCAGCTTGTCCTTCTCGTATTCCTCGAAATTGCCTTCGAACCATTCGACATGCGCGTCGCCCTCGAAGGCAAGCATGTGGGTGGCCATGCGGTCGAGGAACATGCGATCGTGGCTGATGATGACCGCGCAGCCGGCATAGGCTTCCAGCGCGTCTTCCAGCGCGCTCAGCGTTTCCGTATCAAGGTCGTTGGTCGGTTCGTCGAGCAGCAGCACATTGCCGCCGGTCTTCAGCATCTTGGCCAGGTGCACGCGATTGCGCTGGCCGCCCGAGAGATTACCGACCTTCTGCTGCTGGTCGCCGCCACGGAAGTTGAAGGAGGAGCAGTAGGCGCGGCTGTTGACCTCGTGCTTGCCGAGCTTGATGATCTCGGCGCCGCCGGAGATCTCTTCCCACACCGTCTTGTTGGCATCGAGTGCGTCGCGGCTCTGGTCGACATAGCCGAGCCTGACCGTCTCGCCGATGCGGACGGTGCCCGCGTCTGGCTTCTCCTGGCCGGTGAACGTCTTGAACAGCGTCGTCTTGCCGGCACCGTTCGGGCCGATGACGCCGACAATGCCGCCCGGCGGCAACCTGAACGACAGATCCTCGATCAGGAGCTCGTCGCCAAAGCCCTTATTGAGGCCTTCGACCTCGATGACGACATTGCCGAGACGCTCGCTCGACGGAATGACTATCTGCGTGTCGGTCGGCTTGCGGTTCTGTGACTGCTCGACCAGTTCCTCGTAGGCCTTGATGCGCGCCTTGGACTTGGTCTGGCGGGCCTTCGGCGAGGACTGGATCCACTCGCGCTCGCGCCAGATCGACTTCTGGCGGGCGTCGTCCTCGCGGCCTTCCTGGATCAGGCGCTTGGCCTTGGCGTCGAGATATCTGGTGTAGTTGCCCTCGTACGGGATGCCGCGGCCACGATCGAGTTCAAGAATCCAGCCGGTGACGTTGTCGAGGAAGTAGCGGTCGTGGGTGATGATCAGCACCGAGCCCGGATAGTCGCGCAGGTGCTTTTCCAGCCACGCCGTGGTCTCGGCGTCGAGATGGTTGGTCGGTTCGTCGAGCAGAAGCAGATCGGGCTGTTGCAGAAGCAGCCGGCACAGCGCCACGCGGCGACGCTCGCCGCCGGACAGGTTGGTCACCTCGGAATCCGGCGGCGGGCACTGCAGCGCGTCCATAGCCATCTCGACCTGCTGCTCGAGATCCCACAAATTGAGCCGGTCCATCTCATCCTGGAGCTTGGCGGACTCGTCGGCCGTCTCGTCGGAATAGTTCATCATCAGCTCGTTGTAGCGCTCGATGATGGCGGTCTTCCTGGCAACGCCGTCCATGACGTTTTCCATCACGGTCTTGCTGTTGTCGAGCTGCGGTTCCTGCGCGAGGTAGCCCACGGTCGCGCCCTCAGCCAGCCAGGCCTCGCCCTGGAACTCTTTGTCAAGCCCGGCCATGATGCGCAGGATCGTGGACTTGCCCGAGCCGTTGGGGCCGAGGATGCCGATCTTGGCGTCCGGATAGAAGGACAGATGAACGTTATCGAGCACCTTCTTGGTGCCGTAGGCCTTCGACAGGCCGGACATGTGATAGATGAACTGGCGTGCCACGCGCGCTTTCCCTGAAAAACTGACTGGATTTGCCGAATTGAATGGAGGTTGGCCGCTATGTAGGCGATGCGGCGGCGAACGGCAATCGCTTTTGCCACGTCGAGCCAACCACACGGACATGTGTGCACCGACAGCCAAGTTTTCAACCGGTCGATGGCGCACGGAAATCGCCGGTTAACCCTTGCGGGTCAAAAAAGGATCGGGTTTGGAATCGCCGGCTTGCCGCGATTTCGAGAGAGAGATCGGATCGACGGCATTGCTGAACAGTTTCCTGCTCCTTGCCGAAGCGGTCGTCTACTTCAGCGTCATGGTGACGCTTTTCCGGTTCCGTAAGCGCATCGGCCTTGGCGTCTTCGTCTGCGCCCTCGGCGTCATGCATTTCCTGGAAACCTATCTCGCCAGCGTCTTTTACGTCGCCCTGCCGTTCGGCCTGGTCTCGCCAGGCTCAGCGGTCATGTTTTCGGGAAAGCTGGTCATGCTGCTTCTGCTTTACATCAAGGAAGACGCCGCCACCGTGCGCCAACCGATCTACGGCCTGCTGCTCGGCAATGTGCTGATGATCGGGCTAGTGCTGCTGCTTCGCCTGCACGCCGTCGCACCACTTCCCGATGGCCGGCTCCCCGACATCGGCTTCATCGACGAGATGGGCTGGCTGATGGTGTGGGGCACGACGCTGCTGGTCATCGACGCCATCCTGATCATCCTGCTCTACGAAAAACTTGGGCGCACTTTGCGCAAGGCGCAGTTCGCGCGCATTCTGGTTTCGGTCGCCTGCGTGCTTACCTTCGATCAGGCCGGCTTCTTCACCGCGCTGCATTTCGTTGCCGGCGCGCCGATCGCCGTCTTCTTCGGCGGCTGGTTCGCCAAGATGGCGGCGGCGCTGACTTTCAGCGCCATGCTGGTCGCCTATCTCAAATGGTTCGAGGTCCGGGACGTCCAGATGCCGCGCGGGCTGACCGACATTTTCGAGACGCTGACCTATCGCGAACGCTATGAGGCGTTGGTCGAGCATGTCGGCCGCGATGGCCTCACCGGCCTGCTGCATAGGGGACGCTTCGATGCCGACGGTGAAGCCGCCGTCCAGTCCAGCCTGCGCACGGCGAGGCCGCTCAGCCTGCTCATCGTCGACGTCGATCACTTCAAGTCGATCAACGACCGATTCGGCCATGCCGAAGGCGACAAGGTGCTGAAGGCGGTCGCAGGCGTACTTTGCGAAGCGGCGAGCGCCGAGGACCAGGTGTTCCGGATCGGCGGCGAGGAATTCGCCATCCTGAGTTCGCGTCCGCATTCCGTCGCCAGGCTGTTTGGCGAAAGCGTCCGCACCGCGCTCAAGGCCTCGGCCGCCACCAGCCGGTTCGAGCTGACCGTCAGCGCCGGCGTTTCCACCGTCAGCGAAACGACACAGTGCCTGGCCGACCTGTTCGCGCTTGCCGACCAGCGCCTCTACAAGGCGAAATCGACCGGTCGCGACCGCGTCGTCGGCGAACCTGGCGGGCATGAGGCCCACGCCGCCATTGCCTGGACCAGGTCCGCCCAGGTTTAGCTCTCTCCGCGACGGCTTACCGGAAGCGGCGATCCCGCACTTACTGGAAGCCGATCGGATCAACCGTGCCGGTCGGGCAACCGGCCTTGTTGGTCGGCACCGAGGCCAGCAACAGGTCCTTGAGCGAGCTGTTGGGGCCGATCGGACCGGCAAGGCCGAGCGTCAGTTCGCCGATCAGCCGCCGGCCACTCGACGGATCGATAAGGCAGGACACACGCACCCGGTCCCCCGCCCCTGCGCCGAAGGCCTGGTCGAAGGCACCGCGGATCTGGTCCGCCGTCAGCTTGCCACCAATGTTCTTGGCGAAGAGGTCGCGCACGGGCGAGCTGTTGACCTCACGCATCAAATGGAGGGCGTCGGAAAAATACTCCTGCTGGCTTTTGCCGTAGCAGGTGCCGTGCTTGATCCATTCATGTCGTTCCAGCTTCGAGGCGGTGCCCGGCATCACCTTGTCGAGCTCGGTGCGGGTGTCCGCATCGAGGTTGACCGGTGGCAGGTCCTGCCAGTGGGCCGGACTGTCATTGGCCTTGTCGCTGGCCGAAGCCTGGCAATAGAAATTGCCGTTCGGTTGCGGCCACAGGCCGTGCAGTGTGAAATTGGTGGCATCAAACTCGCTGGGATTTTGCGCCTTGCATTCGGTCTTGCTCGACTTGGTCTCGCAGAAGGCCGGCTGCCAGCTCAACGCGAAGACATATTCGGGCTTTCCCGCGGGCGCGGGCTTGCCTTGCCCGCTCGGTGTCGCCGGCACGGTCGCGGCACTGCTGCCCGAGAGATGACCGCAGCTCACCTTCACCCAGCGGCGCTCGGGATCGGCGCCCGGCACCAGGATGAGGTAGTGGGTCGGAGCGTCCTTGTTGCCGGCCAGCAATTGGTAGGTCTTGCCCGCATCGGTCGAGACACTGCCGGGGTTCTTGCCGTTCTTGATCGCCTGCGTCGCCGGACAGGCAGCGTCGGCCACGAAGGTGCCGCTCATCTTGACGTCGGCATGCGCCGCGCCTGCCAGCGATCCCGCCAGCAAGGCCAATCCGAAAACAACAGCAACGCGCATGGAGAATCCCCTGCTGGAAAGTGGGCGACAGACTGAAGCTGTCTCCATGTCAGAATTGCGATATTTTGCAGGCCGGTGGCAAGAAAGATCGTCGCGGAAAAGCCGGCAGGTCCGATTGACGCAAATCTGGCACCGGCGCACAGGTTGGACATCACGAGGGCGGAGCCAGGGGGAGACCAGCGGGCATGCCATTCAGCCAGCAGCGCGTGGTTCGCTCGCCGACCGGCGCCGACCTCAATCTGTTCGTCCGGCAGGCCGACAGCTCTCCACGCGCGGTGGTCCAGATCAATCATGGCCTGGCCGAACATGCCGCGCGCTACGATCGCTTCGCCGGTTTCCTGGCCGCCCGGGGCTTCCATGTCTATGTCCATGACCACCGTGGCCATGGCGCGACCAAGGCGCCCGACGCGCCGCTCGGCAGATTCGCCGACAAGGATGGCCCGGCCAAGCTGGTCGCCGATGTCGACGCCATCCACGATCTCATCGCCCGGGAGCAGCCTGACCTGCCGGTGATCCTTTTCGGCCACTCGATGGGCGCGTCCGTGGCGCTGAACTACCTGTTACGCCACTCTGGCCGCGTTCATGCGGCGGCGATCTGGAACGGCAATTTCTCGCAAGGCCTGCTCGGCCAGGTGGCGCTCGGTATTCTCGCCTGGGAACGGATGCGGCTGGGCTCCGATGTCCCGTCGCGCCTGCTGCCGAAACTGACTTTCCAGGCCTGGGGCGAGGCGGTGCCCAACCATCGCACGCTGTTCGACTGGCTGTCGCGCGACGAGGCGGAGGTGGCGAAATACATCGCCGATCCACTCTGCGGCTGGGATGCCTCCATTTCGATGTGGCGCGATGTGATCGCCATGGCGCTGAACGGCGGCAAGGATGCAGGCTTTGCCGCCATTCGCCGCGACATCCCTGTCGCCATCGTCGGCGGCGAAAAGGACCCGGCCTCGGACTACGGCAAAGGCATCAGCCATCTCGCCAGCCGCATGCGCAGGATAGGCTTTTCGAATCTGGCTTCAAAGGTTTACGCCGACACCCGCCACGAAAGCCTGAACGACGTGAACCGGGACGTCATCATGGACGATTTCGCCACCTGGGCGGACACTGTCTTGAAAGCGTGACGGGTTGGCCCATTGCAAGGACCGTGACAGCCGCTGCCGGGCTTGATAGAGGCTCTGCTTTCGCAGCAATCAGGATGATTGCGGCAAACACGGTGATTTATGGCCGAACCCCCGCTGAAAGGCGTCCGCGTCGTCGAACTCGCCCGCATTCTTGCCGGGCCCTGGGCCGGGCAGTTGCTTGCCGATCTCGGAGCCGATGTCATCAAGGTCGAGAGCCCCGACGGCGGCGACGACACTCGCAAATGGGGTCCGCCCTTCGTCATGAGCCATGACGGCGAGAACCTGTCGGCCGCCTATTACCATTCCTGCAATCGCGGCAAGCGTTCCATCGCCATCGACTTCTCGACGCCGGAAGGCGCCGAGACGGTGCGCCGGCTGGTCGCGACGGCGGACGTGCTGATCGAGAACTTCAAGCTCGGCGGCCTGAAGAAATATGGGCTCGACCATGACAGCCTTCGCAAGATCAACCCTCGCCTGGTCTACTGCTCCATCACCGGCTTCGGTCAGGACGGGCCCTATGCGCCACGCGCGGGCTACGACTTCATCATCCAGGCCATGGCCGGCATGATGTCGATCACCGGCGAAGCCGGCCGCGAGCCGCAGAAGGCTGGCGTCGCCATCTCGGATATCTTCACCGGCCTTTATTCGGTCATCGCCATCCAGGCCGCCTTGCGTCATGCCGAACAGACCGGCGAAGGCCAGCACATCGACATGGCGCTGTTCGACACGCAAATCTCAGCGCTCGGCAACCAGAACCTCAACTATCTCGTCTCCGGCAAGTCGCCGGTGCAGATGGGCAATGCGCATATGAACATTGCCCCCTACGAAGTGCTTCCGGTCAGGGACGGCCACATCATCCTGGCTGTCGGCAATGACGGCCAGTTCGCCAAATTCTGCGCTGCGGTCGGGCTGGACGATTTGCCGGCCAATCCCGATTTCACCACCAATCCGTCCCGCGTCGCCAACCGCGTGGAACTTCGCGCACGCATCATCGAGGCGCTGAAGATTTTTGATCGCGATCCGCTGCTGGCGAAGCTCGAAGCCGCCAGCGTGCCGGCAAGCCCGATCAACACGATCGGCCAGATGTTCGCCGATCCGCAGACCATTGCCCGCGGCATGCGGCTCGATCTCGACGACGGCCATGGCAATCGCCTGCCGTCGGTGCGCGCGCCGATGGTGATGTCCGAAACGCCGCTCGTCTACGAGCGCCCCTCGCCGCGCCTTGGCGAGCACACTGACGAAATCCTTGCCGAACTGGAGAAGTCTGGGAAATGAAGACCGGTGGACAACTGATCGTCGACGCCCTCGAAGCCAACGGCACCGACCGTATCTTCTGCGTGCCGGGCGAATCCTACCTTGCGGTGCTCGACGCGCTGCATGACTCCTCGATCCGCACCATCGTCTGCCGCCAGGAAGGCGGCGCCGCCATGATGGCCGACTGCCAGGGCCGGCTGACCGGCAAGCCCGGTATCTGCTTCGTCACCCGCGGCCCCGGCGCCACCAACGCTTCCGCCGGCATCCACATCGCCATGCAGGATTCGGTTCCGCTCATCCTGTTCATCGGCCAGGTCGCCAGCCACGCCAAGGAGCGCGAAGCGTTCCAGGAGGTTGATTACGTCAGGTTCTTCGGCGACATCGCCAAATGGGTTGTCGAGATCGACGACGCCTCGCGCATCCCCGAATTCGTCACCCGCGCCTTCGCGATAGCGACGTCGGGCCGCCCCGGCCCGGTGGTCATCTCGCTGCCGGAGGATATGCTGACCAGCATCGTCGAAGCGCCGAAAGCCTTGCCGCACACGCCCGTCGAAACGCGGCCCGGCGAAGCCGAACTCGACGCACTGGAGAAGCTTCTGGCCAAGTCCACCAGGCCTTTCGTCATTCTCGGCGGAACGCGCTGGGATGCCGAGGCCGTGGCGCGGATGCAGGCGATATCAGAGGCTTGGTCGTTGCCGGTCGGATGCTCTTTCCGGCGCCAGATGCTGTTCGACCACCTTCATCCGAACTATGCCGGCGATGTCGGCATCGGCATCAATCCAAAGCTGGCGACTGCGATCAAGCAGGCGGACCTCGTGCTGCTGATCGGAGGCCGCATGGGCGAGATGCCCTCTTCCGACTACACGCTGCTGAAAAGCCCCTATCCCGACCAGGCACTGGTGCATGTCCATGCCGATGCCGGCGAACTCGGCCGGGTCTACCGCCCGACGCTGGCGATCAACGCCTCGCCAGCGGCTTTCGTCGAGGCTTTCGCCAAGCGCAAGCCGGCCGGACAGCTCTCATGGGCGGCCGAGACACCCAGGCACCACGCGGCCTATCTCGAATGGTCGACGCCACCACAGACCGGCCCTGGCGCGGTGCAGATGGGTCCGATCATGGACTATCTGGAAAAAGTGTTGCCCGACGATGCCATTCTGACCAATGGCGCCGGCAATTACGCGACTTGGGTTCATCGCTTCCACCGTTCCCGCCGCTTCGGCACGCAGGCCGCGCCGACGTCGGGCTCGATGGGTTACGGCACGCCGGCGGCGGTCGCCGCCAAGGCGCTTTATCCGGAGCGCACCGTGGTTGCGTTTGCCGGCGACGGCTGCTTCCTGATGAACGGCCAGGAATTCGCCACCGCCGTACAGTACAACCTGCCGATCATCGTGATTGTCGTCAACAACGGCATTTACGGCACCATCCGCATGCACCAGGAGCGCGAATATCCCGGGCGTGTCGTCGGCACCGATCTGAAGAACCCCGATTTCGCGGCACTTGCCCGCGCCTATGGCGGCCATGGCGAGACGGTGGAGAAGACAGCTGATTTCGCGCCTGCCTTCGAGCGCGCGCGAACCAGCGGCAAGCCGGCGATCGTCGAGATCAGGCTCGATCCCGAGGCAATCACGCCGACCCGGACGATGACCCAGATACGCGACAAGGTTTAAGGGCCGCCAGGCTGAATTCGCTGGCGCGCCCGTCTGTCCCGCTGGGCTTCGGCTCCTTCGGCTCCTCCTACATCGCCTTTTCGATCTGACCGCGGATCTCGCCGTCCTTGTGGGCCGCCGTATGCACGTTGACGTAATATTTGCCGGCCTCCAGATCAGCGGCCTGCGCATCCGTCAGCGTCGCCGACCCCTTGATCGGGCTCTTGAGCTTGCCTTTGAACGGGATCACGGGGTCCGCGTTTTCACCCATTGCCGCCGGGCCGTGGATATGCGCGGCCACCGCCGGGCCGCTGAGGCCGGAATACTTCACGTTCCAGCTGAGCTTCTTCTTCGTGGTGTCGAAGGTGAGAGTGGCCGTCCCCTTGCCCTTGGTGGTGACGGGCGGGCTCTGCTGGCCGCCATCCAGGGTCGCCTTGTATTTTACCATCTCGGCCATGGCCGGTGATGCGAACAGGAAAGCGGTGGAAATGGCGAGCGCCGATAGCGCCGGCAGGAAGGAGTGTGCGCGCATGAAGAACCTCCGATTGCAACAAGCATCCGTCACGGTCCCCCGACGCGCGCATGCTTCAATGCAACGGCTGGTTGGCATAATGTATCCCCGCACACGGTTTTGTGATCGATGCGAATGGAAAGGGGCGGTCGCCCGCCCCCTTTTGGTGTCAGCCGTCAAAACGGTCGCAGGCGCTGTTGATCGCGCCTGCCGGGCTTATTTGACCGCCTTGTCGGTGATGGCGGTGGTGTAGGCGCCGGTCGGCTCCTTGGTGATGATCTTCTGGTCGAGCAGCGCCTTGGCGGTGCGCTCGTAGGTCGCCGGATCGAGCTTGCCGTCGGCGTTGTCGATCAGCTTGGCGACCTCGCTCATCATCCGCTTCTGGTGGTTCTCGTCCTGTCCGCCGCCATCCATGACGATGCCAGCAGCCTCGTCGTTGTTGTCGATGGCGTATTTCCAGCCCTTCATCGAAGCGCGCACGAAACGCACCATCTTGTCCTCGAAGGCTGGATCCTTGAGCTTGTCTTCCGACGCGTAGAGCCCGTCCTCGAGCAGGTCGTTGCCCATGGCCGAGTAGTTGAACACGGTGAGCTGTTCGGGCTTGTAGCCGGCGTCGATCAGCTGCCAGTACTCATTGTAGGTCATGACAGAGATGCAGTCGGCCTGCTTCTGGATCAGCGGCTGCACGTCGAAACTCTGCTTGAGAACGGTGACGCCATCGGGGCCGCCATCGGTCTTTAGGCCAAGCTTGTTCATCCAGGCGTAGAACGGATATTCGTTGCCGAAGAACCAGACGCCCAGCGTATGACCCTTGAAGTCGGCTTCGCTCTTGATCGGGCCGTCCTTCGGGCAGACCAGTTCCATGCCGGCCTTCTTGAACGGCTGGGCGATGTTGACCAGTGGCACGCCCTTTTCGCGCGCGGCGAGCGCGCCGCCCATCCAGTCGACGATGACATCGGCGCCGCCGCCGGCGATCACCTGCTCTGGCGCGATATCGGGGCCACCCGGCTTGATGTCGACGTCGAGGCCTTCGGCGTCATAGAAACCCTTGGCCTTGGCGACATAGTAGCCGGCAAACTGCGCCTGCGTGACCCATTTCAGCTGCAAGGTCACCTTGTCGGCGGCCATTGCCTGGAAAGCGGCCAGCGACATCGCGCCGGCCAGAACTGGAATAATAAGTCTTTTCATTTTTTTACCCTCTGAAGTTAGTGCCTTAAACCCACCGCCCCTATCCACCACGGACAGAGGGATGCCAAAACGTGACGGCCCTTTCGACAAGGGCGACCACGCCATAAAAGACCGAACCCGCAAGTGCTGCAACTGCGATTTCGGCCCAGACCATGTCGATGTTCATCCGCCCGACCTCGGTCGAAATGCGGAATCCCATGCCGACGACTGGCGTGCCGAAGAACTCGGCGACGATGGCGCCGATCAGCGCCAGCGTCGAATTGATCTTCAGCGCGTTGAAGATGAAAGGCGCCGCCGCCGGCAGCCGCAGCTTGACGAGCGTCGGCCAATAGCCGGACGCATAGGTGCGCATCAGGTCGCGCTCCATATGGCCGGACGCGGCGAGCCCGGCGACGGTGTTCACCAGCATAGGAAAGAAGGTCATGATGATGACCACAGCCGCCTTGGACTGCCAGTCGAAACCGAACCACATGACCATGATCGGCGCCACGCCGATGATCGGCAGCGCCGAGACCATGTTGCCGATCGGCAAGAGCCCGCGCCGCAGGAACGCCACGCGGTCGGCGAGAACAGCGGTGACGAAGCCCGCGCCGCTGCCCACGACATAACCGAAGAGCACCGCCTTGAAGATGGTCTGCCGGACATCGGCACCGAGCACCGGCAGCGAACTGGCGATGCGCGCGCCGATGGCGCTCGGCGGCGGCAACAGGATGAAGGGAATGCCGGCGCCCCGCGTGACGGCCTCCCAGATGATCAGGATCCACGCGCCGAAGATTGCAGGGATGATCAGGCGCAGCGCGGTCCGTGCCCAGCTTGCCGTAGGGCGCAGTCCAGACAAGACCGCGACGCAACGCCAGCCAAGCAGCCAGCCGGCCCCGAGCAGCAGGAAATATGGCGCCCGCGCCAGACCTTCGAAGCCGGCAATGCCGCCGATGAGCAACCAGGCCGCCAGATGCGCACCGATGAAGAGCACGACGGCTTCGACCACGGGCGGTACTTTGGCCATCGGGATCAAAGCGGCGAGAAGCAGCGCGCCAAAGATCAGCCAGCTCGTGGCTGCATAGGGATAGATCAACGTCCCCGCGGGCTGCGCCAGCGGATCCACTTTTGGCGCCGCGATCGCTCCGAGCGCAACCGCGATCAGGCAGAGCAGGATCGCCAGCGCCGCTTGCCAGGAGGGTTTCAGCCGGTTCATGCCGGCCTCCCGCCCATGGCGCGGTCGACGACGCGGCCGGCTATGCCAACCACCATCACAAGCAGCGCCGCCACGATCGAACCAGCGACCAGCGCCGACCAGATGTCGATGGACTGGCTGTAATAGGCGCCGGCCAACAGCTTGGCGCCGATGCCGGCGACCGCACCGGTCGGCAGTTCGCCGACGATGGCGCCGACCAGGCTCGCCGCCACCGCCACCTTCATCGAGGTGAACAGGAACGGCACCGAGGCCGGCACGCGCAATTTCCAAAAGGTCTGCGCGCGGCTGGCATTGTAGGTATGCATCAGGTCGAGATGCATAAGTTCGGGCGAGCGCAGCCCCTTCACCATGCCGACGGTGACCGGGAAGAACGACAGATAGGTCGAGATCATCGCCTTCGGGATCAGGCCAGTGATGCCGATGGCTGCCAGCACGACGATGATCATCGGCGCCACCGCCAGGATCGGAATGGTCTGCGAGGCGATGATCCACGGCATCAGGCTGCGGTCGAGCGTCGCCACATGGACGATGCCGACGGCGATGACGATGCCGAGCGCGGTGCCGAAGGCAAAGCCGAGCAGCGTCGACGACAGCGTTACCCAGGCGTTGTAGACCAGGCTGCGGTTCGAGGTGATGGGCCGCAGAAAAGTGTTCTCGAAGAAATTCACCGCCACCTGATGCGGTGCCGGCAGCGTCGGCTTCGGCTGCGACAGCGTCTTGCCGATGAATTCGACGGTGCCTGGCGTTTCGTTTGCGCGGGTATCGAGATCGCGCTGGAACGGCGCGTTGAGGATGACGGCGAAAACGTACCAGAGCACGATGACGCCGGCGAGGATCGAGGTGACCGGGATGAGTTTGTCGCGGAAGGTGTCCATCTAGCGATCCTCGCCGGGCTGGCGCCCTCCTCTCCCCAACGGGGAGAGGGTGGCCGGAGCGAAGCGGAGGTCGGGTGAGGGGGTAGAAATCTTTCCGTCAAGGCAAGCCAAGATCGTATCAAGGACCGCTCGGCGCTCGGCCAACACTTCGTGGTTCCAGAATCTCAGAACGGAATACCCTTGGCCGTTCAGCCAAGCGGTTCTCACGGCATCGGCTGGGGAATCCGCGTGCTGGCTGCCGTCAAGTTCGACAATCAGGCCGTTCTCGCGGCAAACGAAATCGGCGATGAAGGGTCCGAGAGGCACTTGCCTCACAAATTTGTAACCGTTGAGATGACGGCCTCTCAGTTCGCCCCAAAGTCTGTATTCAGCCTCGGTCTCGTCAACCCGCAGCCTTCGGGCGCGTTCGGTTGCCCCGACCTTCCTTTTGGTCGGATCTGTCGGCGCTGCCCCCTCACCCGACCTCCGCTTCGCTCCGGCCACCCTCTCCCCGTGGGGGAGAGGAGGAAGCTCATCCTGCCCCCACTCAATCATCATAACTATGCCCTGCCCTCAAGCCATCGCGCACGCGCGCGGCGATCGCCAGGAACTCCGGCGTCTCGCGGATGTCGAGCGGCCGCTCCTTCGGCAGCGTCGATTCGATGACATCGCTGACCCGGCCCGGACGCGGCGACATGACGACGATGCGCGTCGACAGGTAGACGGCTTCCGGAATGGAATGGGTGACGAAGCAGATGGTCTTGTTCGTCCGTCCCCACAGTTCAAGCAATTGCTCGTTGAGGTGGTCGCGCACGATCTCGTCCAGCGCGCCGAATGGCTCGTCCATCAGCAGGAGGTCGGCGTCGAAGGCAAGCGCACGCGCGATTGAGGCGCGCTGCTGCATGCCGCCGGAAAGCTGCCAGGGATACTTCTTCTCGAAGCCACTGAGATTGACGAGGTCGAGCGTGCGCTTGATGCGCTCCGCCTGCTCGGCCCTGGACAGGCCCATGATCTCCAGCGGCAGCGCGACATTGCGTTCGATGGTGCGCCAGGGAAACAGGGCGGCTGCCTGGAAGACATAGCCATAGGCGCGTTTCTCGCGCGCCTGTTCCGGCGTCATGCCGTTGACCGAAATCGCCCCCGAGGTCGGCTTTTCCAGATCGGCGATGACGCGCAGCAAAGTGGTCTTGCCGCAGCCCGACGGCCCGATGAAGGAGACGAACTCACCCTTGCCGATGGTCAGGTCGACATTGGACAGCGCCTGCACCGGCCCGTCATTGGTCTGGAAGGTGAGGCCAAGTTTGTTTGCCGAAACGACGGCTGGCGAAGTTCCCGTCATCGGTTGCGGCCTGCCTGTTCCCGCGGCGCCGTCCCGATTCCGATTGCTTTTATCGCGATGTTGTTTTCCATTCGACCCGTCCCATTGGCCTTCAGTCCTGCTGACTTTGTTCCACTCAACCGACGCCCGGAGTTTCCCGATGTCGCCTAAACCCACTTGTCATCTTATCCGCCCTGAAAGCACTTATGAAGGCAAGCAGGGTCTGACCTATTTCGCCGGCATCGCCACCGAGTCGGTCGGCTCTTCCGGCATCTGCATGCACGTGCTCACCATGCCGCCCGGCGCCCGCGCCAAGGCGCATCTGCACGAGAACCATGAAACGGCGATCTACGTGCTCTCCGGCGAGGTCCATACCTGGTATGGCGACCGGCTGGAGCATCACATCGTCGTCAAGGCCGGTGACCTCTTCTACATTCCCGCAGGGGTGCCGCATTTGCCTGCCAATCTGAGCAACGCCCCCTCCTCCGCCGTCATCGCCCGCACCGACCCCAACGAACAGGAAAGCGTCGTCCTGTTGCCGGAACTGGATGCGCTGGTCGCCTGAGACCGGCATTGGCCGGTGGGCAGTCCGCATGGGGAATGCAGGTAGAACAATTGCCTCAGGCCGGCGCCACCCCTCATCGCCCTGCCGGGCACTTCTCCCCGTATAGTGACGGGGAGAAGGGCGATGAGTGCGACCTCGGTGCTCTTTCTGGCAACGCAGGCGATTGGCGAAATCCTTCGCGACGGCGTCCTTCTCCCCGTCTCTATACGGGGAGAAGATGCCGGCAGGCAGATGAGGGGCGGCGCCGACCTCGGCAATCATCGGCACCGAGACATTTCCATATGGGTGTTGCCATCCAAGGTCAGTATCGCGGTTGCCGCCATCGCGGGAGCAAGAGTCCGCATCCTCAAACCCCGGTCGCCGGAATGCCGGTCCGCTCGACCTTGCGCGGCGCGGTGATCTCTTTCCAGGTCGACAGCGCCCGGTTGACCGCGGCGTTCGGCTCGCGGCCGACGAACTGGCCATGGCCGGGCTTTGCCTTCACCTCGGCTTCCTCGATCGACAACTCGCCGCGCGAGAAGACGAAGCGCGGCAGACCCGTCACCTCGACGCCTTCGAAGACGTTGTAGTCGATGACAGACTGCTGCTTCTTCGAAGAAATCGTCTTTTTGCGCTGGGGATCCCAGACGATGATGTCGGCATCGGCGCCTTCGACGATGGCTCCCTTTTTCGGATACATGTTGAGGATCTTGGCGATGTTGGTCGAGGTCACCGCGACGAACTCGTTCATCGTCAGCCGCCCGGTGTTGACGCCCTTGGTCCACAGCACCGGCAGCCGGTCCTCGAGACCGCCTGTGCCGTTGGGGATCTTGGTGAAATTGCCGACGCCGAAGCGCTTCTGCTCGGTGGTGAAGGCGCAATGGTCTGTCGCCACCACCTGCAGCGATCCGGCCTGCAGGCCGGCCCACAGAGAATCCTGGTGCAACTTGTTGCGGAAGGGCGGGCTCATCACGCGGCGCGCGGCATGGTCCCAGTCCTTGTCGAAGTACTCGCTCTCGTCCAGCGTCAGGTGCTGGATCAGCGGCTCGCCGAACACGCGCATGCCTTTCTGGCGGGCCCGGCGGATCGCCTCGTGGCTCTGCTCGCAGGAGACGTGCACGACATAGAGCGGCACGCCGGCCATGTCGGCGATCATGATGGCGCGGTTGGTCGCCTCGCCCTCCACTTCCGGCGGGCGAGAATAGGCATGCCCTTCGGGGCCATTGTTCCCGGCGGCAAGCAGCTTCTGCGACAGGGCAGCGACCACATCGCCATTCTCGGCATGCACCAGCGGCAGCGCGCCGAGGTCGGCGCAGCGCTGGAACGACGCGTACATCTCGTCGTCGTCCACCATCAGCGCGCCCTTGTAGGCCATGAAGTGCTTGAACGAGGTGATGCCCTTGTCGACGACGGTGGCCATCTCGTCGAACACCTGCTTGCCCCACCAGGTGATCGCCATGTGGAAGGAATAATCGCAGGCAGCCTTCGAGGTCTTGTTGTCCCACATCTGCAAGGCCTCGAGCAGCGATTGCTGTGGGGACGGCAGGCAGAAATCGACCACCATGGTGGTGCCGCCGGCAAGGGCCGCGCGCGTGCCGGATTCGAAATCATCGGCGGAATAGGTGCCCATGAACGGCATTTCGAGATGGGTATGCGGATCGATGCCACCCGGCATCACATAGCAACCGGTGGCATCATACTCATGGTCGCCATGCAGGCCCGAGCCGATGGCGACGATCTTGCCGTGCTGCATCAGCACGTCGGCCTTCCACGTGCGATCGGCGGTGACGATGGTGCCGTTCTTGATGACTTTGGTCATTTTGCTGTTCCCTGTTCTTCTCTTCGCGCTTCTTGGTGAGCGACGTTTGAAGGTAAATCTCTTGGTTCACTCCACGATGACGGCCGTCTCCACCACCGCGTGGAACAGAACGTCGGCTCCGGCCGCGGCCCATTCCTTGGTGATCTCTTCCGCCTCGTTGTGGCTCAACCCATCCACGCAAGGGCACATCACCATGGCGGTCGGCGCGACCCGATTGATCCAGCAGGCGTCGTGACCGGCGCCTGAGACGATGTTGCGGTGCGTATAGCCAAGCCGCTCGGCGGCATCGCGGATCGCTTTGACGCAGCCCTTGTCGAAAGTGACCGGATCGAAATGACCGACCTGCTCGATCTCGTATCGGATGTCGAGCGCGTCGCAGATCGTGTCGATGCCTTCGCGGATGCGGCCATCCATGGCGTCGAGCACTTCCTTCTCCGGCGAGCGGATGTCGATGGTGAAGACGGTGCGCCCGGCGATGATATTGCGCGAGTTGGGATAGACCTCCATGTGGCCGACCGCGCCGACGGCATCGGGCTGGTAGTCCATGGCGATCTCGTGCACCAGTTCGATTACACGAGCCATGCCGAGCCCGGCGTTGCGGCGCTTGGGCATCGGCGTCGAGCCTGTATGCGCCTCCTTGCCGGTCAGCGTCACCTGCAGCCATTTCAGCCCTTGGCCATGGGTGACGACACCGATGTCGATGCCTTCGTCCTCCAGGATCGGGCCCTGTTCGATATGCAGTTCGAAGAAGGCGTGAATCTTGCGGTCGCCGACCTTCTCGGTGCCCTTCCAGCCGATGCGCTCCAGTTCCTCGCCGAATTTCTTGCCGTTCTTGTCGGCATGCTCGTAGACATCGGCCTGGTCGAGCACGCCGGCGAACACGCCGGAGGCCATCATCGCAGGGGCGAAGCGCGCGCCTTCCTCGTTGGTCCAGTTGGTGACGACGATCGGATGTTTCGTCTTGATGCCGAGATCGTTGAGCGAGCGCACGATCTCCAGGCCGCCGAGAACGCCGAGAACGCCGTCATACTTGCCGCCGGTCGGCTGCGTGTCGAGATGGCTGCCGACATAGACCGGCGGCAGGCTGGGGTCGGTGCCTTCGCGGCGGGCAAACATGGTGCCCATCTCGTCGACGCCCATTTCGAGCCCGGCCGCATCGCACCAGCGCTTGAACAGGTGCCGGCCCTCGCCGTCCTCGTCGGTCACGGTCTGGCGATTGTTGCCGCCGGCAATGCCGGGGCCGATCTTCGCCATCTCCATGATGGAATCCCACAAGCGGTCTGAATTGATTCGCAGATTTTCGCCGGGTGCGGCCATCTCGAGTTCCCATCTACACCAGGAGTCTTGTCGCCCCTTGAGTGATTTGCATCCTGACCGTATGGTCAGCTTTCAGACTACACAACCTGACCAAGCGGTCAACTAGAATCTTGGGGAAGACATGACCGAAGCCACCCGCCCCATGCGGCGCCAGGACATCCGCCGGGAGAACGAAAAAGCCATTCTCGTCGCCGCCGAAAAGGTATTCGCCGAGGCGGGGTTTGGCGGCGCCACGATGCAGTTGATCGCCGATCTGGCGGGTTTGCCAAAGGCAAATCTCCACTACTATTTCGCCACCAAGGAAGAGCTCTACCGATCCGTCGTCCAGAACATTTTTGAAATCTGGCTACAGGCCGCCAATTGCTTCGACGCGGCGCGCGGGCCGATAGACGGCATCAGTGCCTATATCGACGCCAAGATGGAAATATCGCGCCGCCATCCGGACGGCTCCAAGGTCTGGGCTTCTGAAGTGATGCACGGTGCGCCGGTGCTTCAGGACTATATGGAATCGACGCTGCGCGAATGGACCGACGGTCGGGTCGAGATCATCAGGCGCTGGATCGAGGAACGCAAGATGGACCCGGTGGATCCGCGCCACCTGCTCTACATGCTTTGGGCGGCGACCCAGCATTATGCCGATTTCGGCCATCAGATCGAGACGCTCAACGGCGGCAAGCCTCTGTCCGACCGGCAATGGCGGGAAGCCAAGGAAAATATCAAACGGGTGATCCTGACCGGAATCGGCGCCCGGCCCGCCTGACTGCGGCCGCCCTTTGCCACAATAGATTCAGGTCAGCGCGGCGCCGCGCTGACCTGCCGGTTTGCGGCCACTCTCGCCTGCGTCGGGAGGTGGCCGCGGTAGTGCCTCAGTCGATCGACCGCAGCACTTCGCGCACATGGTCGATCAGTTCGTTGATCTGGCCCTTGGTGATGATCAGCGGCGGCGACAGCGCGATGATGTCGCCGGTGGTGCGGATCAGCGCGCCGCGCTCGAAGGCCTTGACGAAGGCCGAGAAGGCCCGCTTGGTCGGGCTGCCGGCGATCGGCGCCAGCTCGATCGCGCCGATCAGGCCGATGTTCCTGATGTCGATGACATGCGGCTCGCCCTTCAGCGAATGCAGCGCGTCTTCCCAGTAAGGCGCCAGTTCCTCGCCACGCGTCAGCAGGCCCTCTTCCTTGTAGGTGTCGAGCGTTCCGAGTGCTGCCGCACAGGCGATCGGATTGCCCGAATAGGTGTAGCCGTGGAAGAACTCGATCATGTGCTCCGGGCCGGTCATGAAGGCGTCGTGGATTTCCTTCTTCACGAACACCGCGCCCATCGGGATGACGCCATTGGAGACGCCCTTGGCGGTGGTCATGATGTCGGGCGTCACGCCGAAATAGTCGGCGGCGAACGGTGCACCGAGACGGCCGAAACCGGTGATGACCTCGTCGAAGATCAACAGGATGCCGTGCTTGGTGCAGATTTCGCGCAGCTTCTCCAGGTAGCCCTTCGGCGGCAGGATGACGCCGGTGGAGCCGGCGACCGGCTCGACGATGACGGCGGCGATGGTCGAGGCGTCATGCAAAGCGACGATACGCTCCAGCTCGTTGGCGAGTTCCGCGCCATGCTCCGGCACGCCTTTCGAAAACGCATTCTTCTCCGGCAGATGCGTGTGCGGCATGTGGTCGACGCCGCCCAGCAGTGTGCCGAACATCTTGCGGTTGGTAACGATGCCGCCGACCGAGATGCCACCGAAATTGACACCGTGATAACCGCGCTCGCGACCAATGAGGCGGGTGCGTGAGCCCTCGCCCTTCACGCGGTGATAGGCGATCGCCATCTTCAGCGCCGTCTCGACCGATTCCGAACCGGAATTGGTGAAGAACACATGGTCCATGCCCTTGGGCGCGACATCGACCAGGCGGTTGGCCAGCTCGAACACGATCGGATGGCCCATCTGGAAGGCAGGCGCATAGTCGAGTTCGGCGGCCTGATGCTGGATCGCCTCCGTGATCTTCGGACGGCAATGGCCGGCATTGACGCACCACAGGCCGGCGGTGCCGTCCAGCACCTTGCGGCCATCGCTGGTCGTGTAATGCATGTCCTTGGCGGACACGAACATGCGCGGCGCCTGCTTGAACTGCCGGTTTGCCGTGAACGGCATCCAGAATGCGCTGAGATCGTTCGGCGTGACTTTCAGCCGGTTGGACATGACCAAGACTTCCCCTTGTAACCTGTTTCGCTGCGTCCAACGCTTGGTCTTTGCCGCGCATTCATGCTACGCAAATTTTGACCGATTGGACAAACGTTAGCACCGCCCTGTCGGCGGTCAATGGATTACTAGCGGAAATGCGGCTCCTGAAGTGCGTTCCACAGGCTGGAGAAAAACTGGTCCAGAGAATTGGTCCAGATGACCGTCTATGCGAGGGGCCGCAACGGTGACCACGAGCACGCAAGCCCCTCGCCGCACACGCATCCAGCAGGAAAAGCGTGAACTGATCCTGGAGGCCGCGCTCGAAGTGTTCTCCACCAACGGCTTCCGCGGCTCGACCATCGACCAGATCGCCGAAGCCGCCGGCATGTCGAAGCCGAACCTGCTCTACTATTTCCGCCGCAAGGAAGACATTCACGAGACATTGATGGAGCGGCTGCTCGAAACCTGGCTGGCGCCGCTCAGGGAACTTGACGACATCGGCGATCCGATGACCGAACTCAGGAGCTATATCAGGCGCAAGCTGGAAATGGCGCGCGATTTTCCGCGTGAGAGCCGGCTGTTCGCCAACGAGATCCTGCAGGGGGCGCCGCGCATCATGCCGTTGCTGGTGGGCGAGTTGAAGACATTGGTCGACGAGAAAGCCGCCGTCATCAAGGGCTGGATGCGCGCCGGCAAGATCGCCCGGACCGATCCCTGGCACCTGATCTTCTCGATCTGGGCGACGACGCAGCATTATGCCGATTTCGACGTCCAGGTCCGCGCCGTGCTGGGACCAAACCGCGGCGGCGACGGCCGCTTCGAGGACGCTGCCCGCTTCCTGGAGCAATTGTTCCTCGATGGGCTGAAGCCTAAGGGCTAGCGGTCGACCCACCGATTGCTTGGTTGCTGCTGACCGTGGAGGTTAGCCGAGGCGCTCATCATTTCGTCATCCATATGGGCGAAGCAAGGAGCGTAGCGACGCAGCGCGATCCATTCCGTGCCTTGGAAGCGCCGCTGCGGTCCAGAATCCTGCACCGCTGCATCCCGCGGCAAAGGTAACGGAATGGATCCTCGGGTCTGCGCGTCCGCTTTGCTCCCGCTCCGCCCATGGATGACGAAGCTGAGGGATCTCAGGCGCTGCGCCGTTCGGCCGGCATCGCGTCGAGCAATTGTTGCAGCTTGGCGATCGAGTTCTGCTCGGCGAGCGGCGTGTAGACGATCAGCCGCATGTCCGAGCCGTCGTCGATCGACAGGCTCATATGCTCGAAAGCCATCAAGCCTGCCTTGGGATGCCGGACGTGCTTCACGCCGGTCAGTTTTCGCGCCACATCGCGCCGGGGCCACCAGTCGCGGAACTCGGGACTTGAGTTCATCATCAGCGCGATCAGCCTGTCGAAATCGGGATCGCCGACATATTTGGCGCTTTCGGCACGAAACGAGGCGAGCACCACGCGGGCGAGTTCTTCCCAGTCGACCAGCAGGCGGCGGTGGTGCGGGTTGGTGAACACCATGTGGACGATATTTCTGCTATCGCCCTCCAGCAGGCCATAGTCGCCGAACACCGCCACGGCCGCTTCGTTCCAGGCAAGAACGTCCCAACGCCGGCCGACGACATAGGCGGGCTGCAGCACCAGGCTTTGCAGCATATGCAACAGTGTGGCGTCGACCTTCTCGGGCGCCGCCACACGACGTTCCGGCTGCTGGCGGCCGGCCAGAATGAACAGATGCCGCTTCTCGACGGCGTCGAGGCGCAAAGCCTCGCAGAGCGCCACCAGCACTTCCACCGAGGGCCGCACGTCCCTGCCCTGTTCGAGCCAGGTGTACCAGGTGGTGCCGACACCGGCGATCATCGCCACTTCCTCACGCCGCAGACCCGGCGTGCGCCGTCGCGGACCTGTCGCGATGCCGGTGGCCGATGGCGTCAGCCTTTCCCGGCGCGAACGCAGGAAGGCGCCGAGTTCGCGCCGGCGGCTCTCGTCGGTTGATCGGGTGGAGGCAGCGGGAACGTCCATGCCGGCTATTATAGCAGTATTGATACCAGGATAAAGTTTGAACTGTTTGCCATGGGTGAAGCGCCCCATCTTGCATTCAGAGCAACGACAGGAGGCTCTGAACATGGAACTGAAAGACAAGATCATCCTCATCACCGGCTCGACCGACGGCGTCGGCCGAGTCGTGGCGCAAAGGCTGGGTGCCGCCGGCGCACGCGTGCTGGTGCATGGCCGCGATGCCACACGCGGCAAGACTGTTGTCGCCGAGATCGAAGCCGCCGGCGGCAAGGCCGAGTTTTTCGCGGCCGATCTCGCTTCGCTGGCGGAGGTAAGACGCCTCGCCGAGGCCGTGAGCAGCAGCACAACCCGCCTCGACATCCTCATCAACAATGCCGGCGTCGGCACTGCTGGCGACAAGCGACAGACAAGCGCCGATGGCTACGAACTGCGCTTCGCCGTCAATTATCTCGCCGGCTTCCTGCTGGCCTCGGAACTGCTGCCGCTGCTCAGGGCAAGCGCCCCGGCGCGCATCGTCAACGTCGCGTCCGCCGGCCAGCAGGCGATCGATTTCGACGACGTCATGCTGACCCACGGCTATAGCGGCGTGCGCGCCTACTGCCAGAGCAAACTGGCGCAGATCCTGTTCACCGTCGATCTGGCCGAGCAGTTGAAAGGCAGCGGCGTCACCGTCAACGCGCTGCATCCGGCGAGCTACATGAACACCACCATGGTCCGACAGGCGGGCGTGACGCCATGGAGTTCGGTCGAAACCGGCGCCGACGCCATCTTGAACCTCGCCACCTCATCCGCGCTCGAAGGGCGCAGCGGCCTCTATTTCGACGGCCTGCGCGAATCCCGCGCCGACGCCCAGGCCTATGACGCCAGGGCAAGACGTCAATTGCGCAGCCTGAGCCTCGACCTCGTCGGGTTGGCTTCGCCAAAATCGAAGGAAGAAAAATCATGACCAGCAGGACCGAACACACAGTCATCATCGGCGGCTCGTCCGGCATCGGCCTGGCGACAGCGCGCAAACTGCTCGGCCCGGGCATGAAGGTCACCATCACCGGACGCAACCAGGACAAGCTCGTCAGCGCCTGGAAAAGCCTTGGCGGCGCCGCCGACAAGGCCGCCTTCGACGCTTCGAAGCCGGATGAGGTGCGCCAGTTCTTCGAGCGCCTCGGTCCGTTCGACCACCTCGTTCTGGCGGCGAGCGGCGGCAAGGGTCTTGGCCCGTTCGAGACGCTCGACCTTGCAGACATCGGCGGCGGCGTCGACGAGAAGGTGCGGCCGCAACTGTCCTGCCTGCAGGCTGCCTTGCCGACGCTGAACAAATCGGGATCGGTCACCTTCATTTCGGCGGTGTCGGCTCAAATCGCGATGCCGGGCGTCGCCGGCATCGGCGCCATCAACGGCATGCTGCTGACCGTCGCGCCGATCCTGGCGGTAGAACTGAAGCCGCTGCGCGTCAATGTCGTGGCGCCCGGCGTCATCGATACGCCCTGGTGGGATTTTCTGCCCGCTGGGCAGCGGCAGGCAGTCTTCAGCGAATATGCCGGCAAGACCCCGGTCGGCCGGATCGGACGCGCCGAGGATGTTGCCTCGGCGATAGCCTTCCTCGTCTCCAACAGCTTCATGACCGGCCAGGTCCTGACCTGCGACGGCGGCTTGCGATTCGCGGCATAGGCAGTGCATGCGGCTGGAAGAAACGTGACAACGGTATTGCGACTTGGACGAGCCGGGGGCCTTCTATCGCCCGGCGACTATCCCAGCACCGATTGCCGCGATGACGAACAGCAGCAATATCCAAAAGCCAAACAGATTCGCCCTTTGATAGATAGGTTTCCCGGAATCGGCCTTTGTTCGAAGAAAAAGGAGGACATCGGGGAACCCCATTACTAAGAGAATTATAAAAAACCCAATCTCGCCCATAAATTCAGAGCGAGAGCGGTCTTCCACCAAAGGGTACAGCGCGAATGCGCCATAAACGAAATAGACAAATAGGGTGAAGCGAGTTGCTGATTTCCCTAGGAATCCAGGGGACGCTAGAAAGCTTTTCTCGTCCGAATTTCGTAGTAGGACAGAAATCATCAACAAGCTCGATATAAAATAGATATCTAATAAAACGAACGAATCCCTAGCCGTAATTGACCGAAAATGTTCCAGAAGGACGACAACGACAACTGTCAGCCCTCCTCCCATAAGCAGCCATCTCAGGGCGTCTCGCCTTCTCCCTCTGAGAATATACATTTAACGCTCAACGAAATTACGATTAGAGATTAGATATCGGGACTGTCCTAACAATAAGTATCGGAGTTGCCTTGGCGACGGCGCCGTCCGTCGACTAGAGCGACTGCGCGATCAGCGTCAGGAACCCTCCGCTCAGCGCGACATTGCCCACGAAACCGTTGATGCGCGCTGCCCGGTCAGGCCCCTGATGATCCCAGAAATTGTGGAACATTGGCGTCGCCACGATCAGGAACAGCACTAGCACCGCGCAGGCAATCGCGGTCCAGATGCCGGTCACCACCAGCACCCCCGCGATGATCTGCAGGACAATGCCGGCCCACAGCGCCAGCCGGGCCTGGGGCACGCCACGCGCGGCCATCAACCCGGTCAGCAAGGCCGCGTTCTGGATGTTGCGCAGGCCGGCCAAGACAAAGGCGCCGCCGAGCAGCAGGCGGCCGAGAAACAGCAAGGTCGAAGGCAAATCGACAGGCATTGAACTCTCCCCTTGAAACAGTAGAAGTGCCGCCTTCCTCGGCGGCGCCCCAATAAATATTCGGACTGTCAGGCCGCCTTGGCGGCCGGCATCGGATGGATGGCATGGAACGGGACGCAGAGCCGGTTCCAAGTGTTGATCATGCCGACCGCGACGGACAGCTTGACCAGTTCCTCTTCCGAAAAATGCTCGAGCGCGCTGATGTAAAGCTCTTCCTGCACGCCATTGTTGGCGATCAGCGTCACGGCCTCGGTCCAGGCGAAGGCGGCGCGTTCGCGTTCGGAGAAGAGCGGCGATTCCTTCCAGGCGGCAACGAGATAGAGCCGCTGTTCGGTCTCACCGTCGCGCCTGGCTTCGCGGCTGTGCATCTCGACACAGAAGGAACAGCCGTTGATCTGCGAGGCCCTGAGCTTGATCAGGTGCAGCAGGCTCACCTCCAGTCCGCATTCGTCGACCGCCTTGTTGAGCGCCGACACCGCCTTCATGATTTCCGGCGCCTTGGCGAAAAACTGCATTCTCTGTTTCATCGTCTTTCCTTTCGCATCCTTGGGGAGGTTAGGCTTGGTTGGTTGAACTGGATTTCTGCGGCCGCTGATGACGCTCGACAAAGGCGCAGCTCGCGGCAAACGATCTGGGGTCGCCTTCCGCTGCGTAATCCGCCACGATGTCAGACAACTTCACCTCGGCCAGCGCTGCCCGGTAGGCGCGCTCCGCCTTCAACATCGCGGCGTTGATGCCGCAAGGTTTGACATAGGCCGAGGCATCGATCTTGACCGGACCGTTGCGGCGGATCTCGCCGCAGCGAAACGCCGGCTCGCGCCCTTCGATGGCCAGCACGATGTCAAGCAGTGTTATGCGCTCGGCAGGCCGTGCCAGCCGGTAGCCACCGGCCGGACCCGGCACCGATTGCAGAACACCGGACGCCGTCAGCATGTTGAGATGCTTCAACAAATAGCTCGGTGACAGGCCGAAGGATTCCGCCAGCGCAGCGCCCGGCATGGTGCTGTTGCCGTCGACGCTCGCCAGGGTGGCCGCGCAGTGGATGGCCGCCTCAACGCCCTCGCCCAGCTTCATGATGCCAATCTCCAATTCATGGATATCTTTTATCGTGGATAGTTTTTATCTGCAATAGGAAAATGAAAACGGCGCCCGAAGGCGCCGCTTTTTCATCGAATGTCTGCCCCTACTCCGCCGCCACCTTGGCCATCGGGTTGTTCGGGTGCGTCGTCCAGTTGGCATAGACCGGCGACACCGGCCTGCCGGTGCGCTCGTCCATCACGCCCGCCGCCAGCGGCTCCATGGTGATGCAATTGTCGACCGGGCAGACATTGACGCACAAATTGCAGCCGACGCATTCGGCCTCGATCACCTCGAAATGCCTGACGCCGTTGACCATGCTGGTGATCGCCTGGTGCGAAGTGTCCTCGCAGGCGATGTGGCAGCGGCCGCATTTGATGCAGGCGTCCTGGTCGATACGCGCCTTGGCGACATAGTTGAGGTTGAGATATTGCCAGTCCGTGACGTTTGGCGTGGCACGGCCGATGACGTCGTCGAGCGAGCGGTGGCCCTTCTCGTCCATCCAATTTTCGAGACCGGCGATCATCTCCTGCACGATCTTGAAGCCGTAGGTCATCGCCGCCGTGCAGACCTGCACATTGCCGGCGCCCAGCGCCATGAATTCGGCGGCGTCGCGCCACGTGGTGATGCCGCCGATGCCGGAGATCGGCAGGCCGCGGGTTTCGGGGTCGCGGGCGATCTCGGCCACCATGTTCATGGCGATCGGCTTCACCGCCGGCCCGCAATAGCCGCCATGCGAACCCTTTCCGTCGATGGTCGGCATTGGTGCGAAACTGTCGAGGTCGACCCCGGTGATCGAGTTGATGGTGTTGATCAGCGACACCGCATCGGTGCCACCGGCATGTGCGGCCCGCGCCGGCTTGCGGATATCGGTGATGTTGGGCGTCAGCTTGGTGATGACGGGCATGCGCGTGTACTGCTTGCACCAGCGCACCACCATTTCGATGTATTCCGGCACCTGGCCGACGGCCGCGCCCATGCCGCGCTCCGACATGCCGTGTGGGCAGCCGAAATTGAGCTCGATGCCGTCGGCGCCGGTCTCCTCGACCAGCGGCAGGATGGATTTCCAGCTTTCCTCGACGCAAGGCACCATGATCGATGCGATCAGCGCGCGGTCGGGCCAGTCCATCTTGACCTGCTTCATCTCGCGCAGATTGGTCTGCAAATCGCGGTCGGTGATCAGTTCGATGTTGTTGAGGCCGAGCAGGCGCCGGTCGGCACCCCAGATCGCGCCATAGCGCGGGCCATTGACGTTGACCACCGGCGGGCCTTCCTCGCCTAGCGTCTTCCAGACGACACCGCCCCAGCCCGCCTTGAACGCGCGGATGACATTATAGGCCTTGTCAGTTGGCGGCGCCGAGGCCAGCCAGAACGGATTTGGCGATTTGATGCCGACGAAATTGTTTCTGATGTCTGCCATGCTCATGCCCTCCCGTTCAAGGCCAGTGCCCGGTTGATCGATTCCGCCGCATCGCGTCCTTGCGCAACGGCTGAGACCGTCAGGTCATCACCACCAAAAATACAATCGCCGCCGGCCCAGACCTTGGCCAGCGAGGTGCGCCCTTCCTCGTCAACCTTGATGCGGCCGGCTTCGAGGTCGATCGACGCTCCGCTGCCGTTGAGTGCGACCGGCACAAAACTCTGGCCGATCGCCTTGAACACCTGGTCGGCAACCAGTGTCAGCGTCTCGCCGGTGCCGGCAAGCTTGTCACCGTTGAGCGCGGTGTATTCGAGTTCGATGCCCGACACCTTGCCACCTTCGGCAATCACCCGCTTCGGTTGCAGCCAATGACGGATGGTGACGCCGTTGGCGGCGGCCAGGTCCTGCTCGAATTCGGAGGCGTTCATATGCTCCTGGCCGCGCCGATAGCAGATCGTCACCTCCTCGGCGCCAAGCAGCTTCGACTGCACGGCGGCATCGATCGCCGTCATGCCGCCGCCGATGACGACGACGCGGCGGCCGACCGGCAAGGCTGAAAGATCGCTGGCCTGGCGCAGTTCGGCAATGAATTCGACCGCGTTGGTGACGCCGGCCGCGTCCTCGCCGTCGGCGCGCAGCGCGTTGACGCCGCCCAGCCCCATGCCGAGGAACACCGCATCGTAATTGCGGATCAGGTCGGAGAGTTGATAGTCGCGGCCGAGCGCCTTGCCGTTCTGGATGTCGATCCCACCGATCGCGGTGACATAGTCGACCTCGGCCTGGGCGAAGTTGTCGACGCTCTTATAGGCGGCGATGCCGTATTCGTTGAGGCCGCCGGCCTTCGGGCGCGCCTCCAGGATAGTCACGTCATGGCCATGGCGGGCGAGCCGGTGCGCCGCGGCAAGGCCGGCCGGGCCGGCGCCGACCACGGCGACCGCCTTCCCTGTTGGTTCGGCACGTGGATAAAACTGCTTGTTCTCGCTCATCGCGACGTCGGTGGCGTAGCGCTGCAGGCGGCCGATCTGCACCGGCTTGCCTTCCGCCACCTCGCGCACGCAGACCTCCTCGCACAGTGTCTCGGTCGGGCAGACGCGGGCGCACATGCCGCCCAGGATGTTCTGGTCGAAAATGGTCTTGGCCGACCCGATCGGGTTGCCGGTCGAGATCTGGCGGATGAACAGCGGAATGTCGATCGAGGTCGGGCATGCATTCATGCACGGCGCGTCGTAGCAGAAATAACAGCGGTCGGATTCGACCAGCGCCTCGTGATGATCGAGCGGCGGATGCAGGTCGGAAAAATTGTCCGCGTATTGGTCGGGCAGAAGTCGGCCGCCGACGATACCCTCTTTGAACTGGCCCTCTGGCATTTTCAGTTCCCCATGTTTTCGTTTTGGGGAAGGCTAGCACGTTTTATTTTTTTATCAATTGGTCAATTTTTGACGCAAACTGCTGAAAAGGCTGAACTAAAAGATGACACAAGCATTCAAGTTAAGGTGACGGTGAGGCAAGCATAGAGCCGCCGCCCATGCCAATGCCGTGGATCGACCTGATCTCATCGGCGACCAATTGCTGCAATGTCCAGAGATTGCGGTCGCGGATGCCGAATTCCTCGAGATGGCTGACCGTATTGTAAAGGTATTCCGCGCCGGAGCCGACATGGCCGCAGGCGCGCGCCAGCACCCGTGCCACAGTCTCCAGCGGCTGCCCGAGCGAAGTGCCTCTACCCGTCACCCCGACCCAGAAACCCAGCGCCCGCAACGGCCCTTGCGCCGTACGCACCGGAACCCACCTGACCGAAGCGACGCTCTCATGATCGTCGATCTCGCGCCGCAATAGCCTTTCGATCTGAGCAGTCTTCTCCCCTTCCGGCAAACGATAGATCACGCCATCGCATCGCCCGCCGCGCTCGAGCGCCATCATCAGTCCTGGCTGCGCGACGCTGCCGCGCCAGCGGACCATGTCGATGCAGAAGGAGCGATGCCAGCCATGCGCGGTGGCGCGCTGCCGTTCGACAGACTCGAAAGCCGGCTTCCAGATCAGCGAGCCATAGGCGAACACCCATAGCGGCCCCGCATCGGCTTCACCGGACAGCCGCGCGGAAAGGACCCGGAAATCCTCGTCGCTCAGTTGCGTCCAGTTGCCACTGGGCCCGGGATCGGCCTCCTCGCGATGACATAGTGCGACAAGCTCGGCCGTAAGTGACATCTGCCGCATGGATCGACGCCCCCTTCTAAAGTCCAAGCAAAGGCGAAAATCGCAAGGCATGCAAGATGCCTGGAGGCTGCGCCTTGCCGTTTCCGATTTCTAGCCCAGATGTCGGATTTCTGTCATCGAGATCGTCCTAGGATGGATCGAACGACGATCGGTGCACAACGGTGAGGAGACCGACCATGCCAAAATCCCCGATGCCCTTCTTCTGGTACGAACTGATGACATCAGACCTCGACGCCGCCGAGGCTTTTTACACCGCCGTGGTCGGCTGGCGGGCCGAGCCCTTCGACAAAGCCCCGGGCATGCCGCGCTATATCGTCATGAATGTCGGCGAGCGCGGGGTCGGCGGCCTGATGACGATACCCGAGGATGCGGCCAAGATGGGCATGCCGCCCGCCTGGCTGGGCTATATCCACGCCAGGGATGTCGACGCAGCAACGGCGTCGCTGGAAAAAGCAGGTGGCGCCGTTCACCGCCGGCCCGACGACATTCCAGGCGTCGGCCGCTTCGCCGTCGTGGCCGACCCGCAAGGCGCGACCTTCATGTTCCTGCAGCCGAACGGTCCGGACCAGCCCGTCGTGCCGGCCAGCACGCCGGGCCATATCGGCTGGCACGAACTCTACACGAGCGACTGGAAGGCCGCGTTCGATTTCTATTCCGGCCAGTTCGGCTGGGTCAATGCCGGCGAGTTCGACATGGGCCCGATGGGCATCTACCAGACCTTTACCGCCGGCCCTGAATCCGGTGGCGGCATCATGAACAAGCCCGAGCAGATTCCGGTGCCGGTCTGGCAGTTCTATTTCAACGTCCCGGCAATCGACGCGGCCGCCAAACGCGTCACCGACAATGGCGGCAAGATCCTGATGGGGCCGATGGACGTCCCCGGTGGCAGCTGGATCGTGCAATGCCAGGATCCGCAAGGTGCGCATTTCGCTTTGATGGCGCCGGTGCGGTAGCCCGCGCCGACCGCTGATATCACGCTTGCTGGCGTCGGATCATTCCGGCGCCAGCACCGCGACCTTGAGGGTCTCTTTCTTGGCACCGCTGAACTGGACGGTGGCTTGGCCGGCCGCCAGCTTGAAGCGCACGCTCTTGCGGATGCCGGGGCACGTCTTGACGCCGCTATAGCCCACCGATTTCACCGCATGGCCATCTTGGATGACATCGATCCAGGCCTCGCCCGACAGGCTGATCTGGATGGCTCCCTCCGGCGGCACCGCCACGCTGGCGACGGCGCCGAACGTGCCCGCTGCCGGCGCGTGTTCGGGCGGCATGGCAAAGCCGGCCTTCTCGGCCGGCACCAACGCCAGATCCGCGGCGGCACCAACTGCGAGCGTCGCTCCGGACGGCGTTGAGGGTGCAGCGGGAAACAGCGCCTGTTCGCGCGTCACCGGCCATTTGAAGGCCTCGCAGCCGGCATCCTCGGCCATGGCGAAGCTGGTGCCTGCAACGAGTGCGAATAGGCTGATGATAACTTTTTTCATGGCAAGGAAATCCACACGTTCAGAGTGCCCATGTCAATACAACCATAGCGACAAAAATGCAACCCAGGCGAGAATAATATTGGGGGAACGTTTTCAATCACCGATTGTTGATGACATGCCAGGGGAAGTGAATGGTCCATCACTGGGCGATAATCTATCGCCGGGCCGGAGGGTAAAAATGGAGTTCAGATGAAACTTTTTGAAGGCCTTGCCAAGTACCAGCAGCAGGCGCTTGGGGTGTTGCGCATCATGACCGCGCTGCAGTTCATCGAACACGGCAGCCAGAAACTGTTCAACTTCCCGGTAAGCGCCCAACCCCACGCCCTTACCGGGCTGACCACGACCGCCGGCATCCTCGAATTCGCCGGTGGCATCTTGCTGGCGCTCGGCCTTTTCACCCGCCCGGTCGCGTTCCTCCTGGCCGGTGAAATGGCGATCGCCTATTTCTCGGCGCACATGCCGCGCGACTTCTTCCCCGTCAACAACAGCGGCGACGCGGCGATCTCGTTCTGCTTCATCTTCCTCTATCTGGTCTTTGCCGGCGCCGGCGCCTTCGCGCTCGACAACCGCCGCAACGCGTGATGCCCTATGCGGGGATGCGCTCTCACCCCCGCATTCGTTCGAAATTCGCATCGAACAGCGGCGTCGCCTGCATGCGCGCAGCATGCCGCTTGCCCAGCAACTCGATCTCGAAGCCGTCGCTCTCGTCGGCGATCTCCTTCGGCACATAGCCCACAGCGACGGACTTCTTCGAATGATGGGCATAACCGCCCGACGTCACCCAGCCACGCACCGCGCCGCCGAACCAGATCGGCTCGTCGCCGATGACATCGGCATCATCGGCATCGACGATGAAGGCGCGCAGCCGCAGCTTGCCACCCTGTTTGCGCTCGGCCAGCGCCGCCGCCTTGCCGATGAAATCCGCCTCCTTGCCATAAGCGACGAAGCGGTCGAGCCCGGCTTCCAGCGGCCCGTAGATCGGCCGGTATTCGCGCCCCCATGAGCCATGGTTCTTCTCCAGACGCAGCGCGTTGAGCGCGCGCGAGCCGAACAGGCCGATGCCGAACTCTTCGCCCGCCGCCATCAAGGCGTTGAACGCCGCACGCTGATATTCCGGCGCCACCCAGATCTCGTAGCCGAGATCACCGGTGTAGCTGACGCGGCCGACCAGGCAAGGCGCCATGCCGATATCCATCTTGCCGATAGCCATGAAGGGAAACGCCGCATTCGATATGTCGCAGCGCGTGGCTTTCGCCAGCACGTCCCTCGCCTTGGGACCGGCGATCGACAGGCCGGTGAGCCTTTGCCCCAGCGCTTCGATGTGGACCGAGCCATCATCGGGCAGATGCTGCTCGAACCAGCGCATGTGATATTGCTCGGCAATGCCGGAGCCGGCCAGGAACCAGCCCCCTTCTTCCCGATCTTGAGGGCCCAGATTGGCCAGCGTGAAATCGCCGATCAGTCTGCCGTCTTCCTTGAGCAACGGTGCCAGGGTCATGCGACCGGGCTTCGGCAGCTTGCAGGCGAGCATCCGGTCGAGCCAGGCCGCCGCCCCCTCGCCCGTCACCTTGTATTTGGCGAAGCTCGATATCTCCGACAGGCCGACGCCTGAGCGCACCGCCGCGACTTCGGCGGCGACATGGGTGAAGTCGCTCGAGCGCCGCCATGAGAACTCGTCCTTGACGCCTTCCGGCGCGTACCAGAGCGGCACCTCCAGCCCGTAGGCGACGCCCCATTGCGCGCCCCTGGCCGACAACAGGTCATAGACGGGCGTCGTCTTCAGCGGCCGCCCGGCCGGCAGTTCCTCGTTGGGAAAGCGGATCGAAAAGCGCCGGGAATAGTTTTCGCGCACCTTGGCATTGGTGTAGGCCATGGTCGCCCAGTCGCCGTAGCGCGCCACGTCCATCGCCCAGATATCGGCGCCCGGATCGCCCTCGATCATCCAGTTGGACAGCGCCAGGCCAACGCCACCGCCCTGGCTGAAGCCGGCCATGACGCCACAGGCGACCCAGAAGCCCGGCAGGCCGCGCACCGGCCCAACCAGCGGGTTGCCGTCCGGCGCGAAAGTGAAGGGTCCGTTGATGATCTGCTTGATACCGGTGTTCTGGAAAGCCGGGAAATGCCGGAAGCCGACCTCGAGCGACGGCGCGATGCGATCGATGTCCGGCGCCAGCAATTCATGACCGAAATTCCACGGCGTCTGGTATTCTGACCACGGCTTGTTGGCCTTCTCGTAGGTGCCCATCAGCATGCCGCCGCGCTCCTGGCGCAGATAGAGCTCGCCGTCGAAATCGACCGCATGGATGACCTCGGTCCCGGTTTTCTGGTTCCAGGCAGCGACCTCCGGCATGTCCTCGGTGATCAGGTACATGTGCTCCATGGCGAGCACCGGCAGTTCGAGCCCGACCATGCGGCCGACCTCGCGCGCCCACAGGCCGCCGGCATTGACGACATGCTCGGCCACCACCTCGCCCTTGTTGGTGATGACGCGCCACATCCCGTCGGGACGGCGCACGATGTCCTCCACCTTGGTGAACCGTTCGATCTCGGCGCCCAGCTTTCGCGCCGCCTTGGCATAGGCATGCGTGACACCAGAGGGATCGAGGTGGCCGTCCTCCTTGTTGCGGACGGCGCCGACGAACTGGCTGGGGTCGAGCAGCGGCATCAGTTCGGCCGCCTCCTTCGGCGAGATTTCCTCCAGCTCGATGCCGAGATAACGGCCCTTGGCGACCACCCCGCGCAACCAGTCAAGTCGCGCCTCGGTTGCAGCCAAAAGCACGCCACCGGTCAGGTGGACGCCGGTCGCCTGGCCCGACAGCTCCTCGATCTCCTTGTAAAGGTTGATGGTGTATTTCTGCAGCTTGGCGACGTTGGGGTCGCCATTGATCGTGTGCATGCCGCCGGCCGCGTGCCAGGTCGAGCCGGAGGTCAGCTCGTCGCGCTCCAGCAGCACGATGTCGGTCCAGCCATGGCGGGCGAGGTGGAACAGCACGGAACATCCGACGACACCGCCGCCAATGACCACGACCTTTGCATGCGATTTCATGAATTTTTCTCTGATGTCAACGAGTTGGATGGGTGATGTGAATCGGGATGGGAAGTGCCTCGCGTCGACGCTAAAGTCACGGCTCGCCCTGCCCGATCGCCTCGCGCCGCTTGGCAATGTAAGCCTCGAGCTCCTCGCGCACGGCAATGTCCATTGCCGGCTCGACATAATCCTCCAGCGCCTTCTTCCACAGCCGCGTCGCGCGCGCGGTTGCGTCGAGACCGCCGGCCTCCTGCCAGGCTTCGAAATTCTGCCAGTTGGAGAGCATCGGCTGGTAGAAGGCGGTCGCATAGCGCTCCAGCGTGTGCGGCTCGCCGAAGAAATGGCCGCCGGTCGGCACCGCGCCCAATGCCTCGACGGCAAGCTCGGCCTCGTCGACCACGATCGGGCGCAAAAACTCCATCATGTGCTGGATCATCTCGACGTCGATGATGAATTTCTCGAACGACGCCGTCAGCCCGCCCTCCTGCCAGCCGGCGGCGTGGTAGACGAGATTGCCGTGGCCGAGCACCGCCCCCCACAGCGCCATCAGCGTCTCATAGGCGCCTTGTGCGTCGGCGGCGTTGGAGGCCGAGCCCGGTGTCGTCCGGTATGGTAGGCCATAGCGCCGCGCCAACTGTCCCGAGGCGATGTTGGCCTTGGTGTTTTCGGGCGTGCCGAAGGCCGGCGCGCCCGACTTCATGTCGACATTGGACGTGAAGGCGCCGTACATCACAGGCGCGCCCGGACGCACGAGTTGCGTCAGCACAACGCCGAACAGCGCCTCGGCATTCTGCTGCGCCAGGGCGCCGGCCAGCGTCACCGGGCTCATCGCACCCATCAGCGTGAACGGTGTCACCGCCACCGACTGGCCGTACTCGGCCATGGTCATCAGCCCCTCTGCCATCATCTCGTCGAAGCGGCGCGGCGAGTTGACCGAGATGATGGTGGCGATGCCGGGATCATCGCGCATCTGATCCAGTGTCAGCCCGCGTGAAATCGCCATCATCTCGATGCCGTCCAGAGCCCTGCCCCGACCGATCGCCGAGACATGGAAACTCTTGTCGGTCAGCGTCAGATTGGTGAAGTAGGTGTCGAGGTGGCGTGAGTTGGCCGGCAGCTCGACCGGCGCGCAGACCTGGTTGCCAAGCATGTGGACGCAGTTGAAATGCTGCGCCAGGCGGGTGAGATCGGCATAGTCGCGCAGATTGCCGGCGCGGCGGCCGCGCTCCATGTCGTGCACATTGGGAGGACCGGCTACAAGCGTGAAATTGATGGTGTTGCCGCCGAGATGGATTGACTTGGCCGGGTTGCGTGGGGTCAGCGTATAGTCTGACCGCGTGGTCTTCAGCGCCTCATCGATCATGCCGCGATCGACACGCACATTGGCCGAGGCGTGATCGACCTTGGCGCCGGCCTTCTCGAACAGCGATAGCGCACGCGGGCTCATCACCTCGATACCGAAATTCTCCAATATGTGCATCGACGCCTGATGGATCGCCTCGATCTGGTCTGATGACAACAACGCCATCGGCGGATAGGGATTCGTCACCCGCCTGGGCGGCAGCTGCGCGATAGGCGCTGGGCCTCTGTTGCTGGTGCGCTCGGCGCCGCGCTTGCGTCTTGGTTCGGTCATGCCGGCATCAAAGCTTCGGCAGCGCGGCCGGTCTGTCAGAAATACGCCGCTTGCCGGCGTGATTTTAGCCAAGGCGGCATATCTGCAATGTCTGTTTAGAAAAAGCGACAATCGGCGTCGGAATACCGATACGGCATTTTCCATCTGCTGGTGCCGGCGAAGCCTTAACGACGGTAGCAAGATTCCCTTTATGATTTCGGCCTATTGCTCCTCACATGCGTAGGTCGAGTTTTAGTAAAATTGTAGCAGTTTGCGCGCTGTTGGCGCTTTCGGCTTGCGCCACCGCGCCCAGCCACATCAACAATGTCTGCGCCGTCTTCGACCAGAATGACGGCTGGTTTGACAATTGGCAGTCGGCGGCCGAGCGCGCATCCCAGAAATACGGCGTGCCGGTGCCAGTGCTGATGGCCACCGTGCGCAAGGAGTCCGGCTTCAAGAGCAACGCCCGGCCGCCGCGTACAAAGCTGCTCGGCTTCATCCCCTGGAAACACGTCTCGTCGGCCACCGGCTTCTCGCAGGCGCTGGACGGCACCTGGTCGCAATATCAGAGCGAGACCGGCAATTGGGCGGCACGGCGAACGAAATTCGCCGACGCCGTCGACTTCGTAGGCTGGTATCATTCCAAGACATCAGACAGCTACGGCGTCGCGCGCAACGACACCTACAACCTCTATCTCGCCTACTATCTCGGCTGGACCGCCTATGGCCGAGGCAATCGTGGCGATGCCGGGGTACAGGGCTATGCACGGGCCACCGACAAGATGGCCCGCGATTATGCACAGCAACTGAGCCAGTGCGGCAACTAAAGTGTTGCCGCAACGGTCGTGGCTTTCAGCGCGGCTTCTTGCCGAACACCTTGATGTATTCAGCCTCGCCGCCCTTGGCTAGCGCCTTTGCCTGCTTGACCCAGTCCTCGCGCTCGATACGGCCGTGGAATCTCAGATGATCGTCAACCCACTCGCGCTCTGCCTTCTTCCATGCGGCGACCTGGGCGTAGGTGAAGATGCCGAGACCATTGAGGATGCCCTCCGTCTTCGGGCCGACGCCGGAGATCAGCTTGAGGTCATCGGATTTGGCAGGCTTGGCGATGCCGGACGGGCGGTTCTTGTCGACATTTGCGCCGGCCAGACGGGTCTGCCTCGCCGCCGGCTCAGCAATTGGAGCCACGCGTGCGTTCTCCGCCTGGCGGCCGTCTCCAAGCGTCCTTGGCGTGAACGGCGCGGAGGTGGCGTTGGCGGGCTTCGGAGAGGCATCGCCGGTCTCGGAGACGTCGTCCCGAACTTCGTGCCGGCGGGCCCGTGAAACGGCTTCGGCCTCCTCGGCGGCCTCCCCCGCGGTGTCGGCTTCCGCACTGGCCGTCTTGCCATGCGGCCGGTCGGGCGGAGTTCCGGCAAAGCCCGGACCGTCGCCATGGGGCGCATCATCCGGCACGCCCTCATTGGCGGCGTGTTCCTTGTCGAATTTGATCACCGGCTCCATGGTCTTGAGCACTTCGTCGGAAAGCCAGCACAGGCTCATATGGCCGTCGCCGAGGTTCTTGACCGGCGGCACCTTGGTCTCGCATAGATTGTCCGGCACCAGCTTCTTGTAGCCGCAGCGTGTCTGGAACGGGCAGCCGGACGGCGGGTTCATCGCCGAGGGGATGTCGCCTTCCAGCACGACATGTTTCTTGACCACGCTGGTGTCGGCAATCGGGATCGCCGACAGCAGCGCCTCGGTATAGGGGTGGTAGGGCGGTGCGAAGATCTGGTCGGTCGTGCCCTGCTCGACGATATAGCCGAGATACATGACGACGACGCGGTCGGCGATGTAGCGCACGACGGAGAGATCGTGGCTGATGAACAGCATCGTCGTCTTGTTCTTGCGCTGGATGTCCATCAGCAATTCGGTCACCGCCGCCTGCACCGAGACGTCGAGCGCCGAAACCGGCTCGTCAGCCACCACCACCTTGGCGTCACCCGCGAAGGCGCGTGCCACACCGATACGCTGTTTCTGGCCACCGGAGAGTTGGCGCGGCTTGCGGGTCTCGAAGGCACGCGGCAGCTTCACCAGGTCGAGCAGTTCCAGCATGCGTTTGCGCCGGTCGGCGACCGTCTTGCCGACATTGAATTTTTCCAGCGTGCGGATGATCTGCGATCCGACCGAATGGCTGGGGTTGAGCGTGTCGAATGGATTCTGGAACACCATCTGGATCGACGACACGGTGTCGACGCTGCGGCTCTCGATGCCGGTCGACTGGATTTCCTTGTTGCCCAGCGTCACGCTGCCGGAACTGGCCGTCTCCAGCCCGAGCAGCACCTTGGCCAGGGTCGACTTGCCGCAGCCGGATTCGCCGACGATGGCGACCGTCTCGGATTCGCGCGCCATGAACGAGATCGTCTCGTTGGCCTTGACGACACGGCCCTCGCTCGAGCCGAACACCTCGCTGCCGCCGACCTTGTAGTATTTCCGGAGGTCCTCGATCTTGAGCACCGGCGCGCCGGGGACGACACGTTCGTTGACCTTCTTGGCGCCGGGCGGCAGGGCTTCCCAGTCGATCTCGTTGAAGCGCACGCAGCGCGAGAAATGGCCTTCGTGTCCCGGAACCTCGATCATCGGGATCTCGGCGGCGTTGCAGACGCCCTCGACGAAATGGTGACAGCGCGGGCCGAAATTGCAGCCCTTCGGCCGCTCGTGCGGCAGTGGCAATTGGCCGGGGATAGAGATCAGTGGCCGCGAGTTCTTGTCCGCGCCCGGCAGCGGGATCGAACGGAACAGCCCTTGCGTATAGGGGTGGCGCATCCGGTCGAAGACGTCCTTGATCTTGCCGGTCTCTACCGCCTCGCCCGAATACATCACCGTGATGCGGTCGCAGGTTTCCAGGATGAGGCCGAGATTGTGCGAGACGAAGATCATCGAGGTGCCGAACTTCTCGCCGAGACCCTTGACCAGATCGACGATGCCCGCCTCCACGGTCACATCGAGCGCGGTGGTCGGCTCGTCGAGCAGAAGCAGCGCCGGCTTCGACAGCAGCGCCATGGCGATGACGATGCGCTGCTGCTGGCCGCCGGAAAGTTGGTGCGGATAGGAGCGCATCATGCGCTCGGGATCCGGAAGCTTGACCGAGCGCACCATTTCGAGCGCTCTGGAATAGGCCTCTTCCTTCGACACCTTGTCGTGGATCAGCGGCACTTCCATCAGCTGCTGGCCGATCTTCATCGCCGGATTGAGGCTGGCCATCGGCTCCTGGTAAATCATGGCGATCTTGTTGCCACGGATGGCGCGCAGCTCCTCGTCGGAGAGCTCGCCCATGTCCTTGCCCTGGAACTTGATCTTGCCGCCGACGATCTTTCCGATGTTGGACAGGTCGCGCATGATGCCGAGCGACACGGTCGACTTGCCGCAGCCGGATTCACCGACGATGCCCATCGCCTCGCCCGGCATGACCGTGCAGGAAAAATCCATCACGGCCGGTATTTCGCCCTTGCGGGTGAAGAAGGAGATCGACAAGTTCTCGATCTCGATGATCGGCCCATTGGTCGGCTTGGCGGGATTTCGAACTGCCTCGTTCATGGGTCGCTCCAATCCAAATTATACCAGATGCGGGTCAAGACCCGTCAATCAGTCTTTCATCGATTGCTCGCGCAGCGAATCGGCCAACAGGTTGAGCCCCAGCACGAACGACATCAGCGCGATCGTCGGCGGCAGCGCCGGGTGGATGAAGGAGCGCAGCAATCGGCTGGCATCCTTGATCGCGGTGCCCCAGTCCGGGCTCTCGGGCGCAAGGCCGAGGCCGAAATAGCCCAGCGTGCCGAGCAGGATCGTGGTGTAGCCGATGCGCAGGCAGGCATCGACGATCAGCGGACCGCGTGCATTGGGCAGGATCTCCCACAGCATGATGTACCAGGGTGATTCACCGCGCGTTTGCGCCGCCGCCACATAGTCGCGAGTCTTGATATCCATGGTCAGGCCGCGCACGATGCGGAACACGCCGGGGCTGGAGGCGAACACCACAGCCACGAAGATGTTGAGCTGATTGGGATCGATGTGGACGATGTGCAGCGGATCCCTGTCGAAGACGAGGCCGAGGTAGATCCAGCCGCCTATGATCAGCGTCAGACCAAGCAGGATGTAGATCCGGTCGGGCCGGTTCTTGTAGCGGGTCCAGAACAGCACGCTGAAAAAGATGATCGGAAACAGGAAGAAGACACCCGCCAGCGCATAGGGGATTGGCGTGTCCATGATGCCCGGCGTCACCAGCAGGTAGAACAGCAGAATCACCGGGAAAGCCAGCACCAGGTTGGCCAGGAACGACAGGACGGAATCGATCTTGCCGCCGTAATAGCCGGCCGGCAGGCCGAGCGTGATGCCGACCATCAGCGCGAAACCCGTCGCGGCGGGCGCGATGATCAGCACGATCTGGCTGCCATAGACCATGCGCGAGAACACGTCGCGCGCCAGCTTGTCGCCGCCGAAGAGATAGACGAGCCCCGATTGCGGTTCGATGGCGCCGGGTAGCGTGTCCTTCATGATCGGGATCTGGCCGAGCGGATCGAAAGGCGAGATGGTCGAGGCGAAGATCGCCGTGAACAGCCAGAACAGGCAGATGAAGACGCCCGCCATGCCGACGCCGCTGTCGAACAGCTGGCCATAGAGGGCCAGCTTCTTCTTGTAGAGAAAGCTCGCGCCCATGACGATGGCGAGCGCGACCCAAACCGGCCAGAAGCGCCAAAGCACTTCGAGGATGATGGTGGAGGCGCCGATATATTGAGCTTGCATGCGCCTTCTCCCTACTGAACGCGGATGCGCGGATTGAGGAACGCGTAGCCGACGTCGGAAATGAGCTGGGTGATCAAGACGATGAACACCGAGACCAGCGAACAGCCGAGCAGAAGATCGATGTCGTTGTTGCCGGCGGCCTCGACCAGCGTATAGCCGAAGCCCTGGTAGCGGAACATCACCTCGACGATGACGACGCCGGTGAGCAGCCAGGGGAACTGCAGCATGATCACGGTGAACGGGGCGATCAACGCGTTGCGCAGCGCGTGCTTGACCACCACGCTTTTGAAGGAAAGCCCCTTCAGGCGTGCCGTGCGGATATATTGCTGCGTCATCACCTCGACCATCGAGGCGCGCGTCATGCGCGCGATGTAGCCGATGCCGTAGATCGCCAGGGTGATCACCGGCAGCGTGAAATTGTAGAAAGTGATGCCCTGGCTTGCCGAGGCGGCGGAACCGTTCAGCCAGCCGAGCCAGGAGGCGAAGACGACGGTGAAGATGACGCCCGACACATATTCAGGTGTCGCCGTCGAGGCGATCGAGGCGACCGACAGCACGCGGTCGGTGCGCGAGCCCTCGCGCATACCGGCAAGAATGCCGATCAGCAGCGAAACCGGCACCATCACCGCCAGCACCCAGAACATCAGGATGCCGGTGGCGCCGAGCGCCGGGAACAACTTGGCCCCAACCGTGGTCTTGAACTTGGTCGAACAGCCAAAATCACCCTCGATGACGCCGGTGAATGTCGGCACCGTCGGGTCGTTGCAGAAGGAGAAACGCTGCGTCGTCTTCCCGGTCGCCGGATCCGTGATCGGCTGCTTGGGCAAGACGCCGAGCCACTGGCCGTAGCGGACGAAGAAGTTCTGGCGGTAGCCGTGATTGACCAGCCAGCTTTCGAGCTGCTCGGCCGATGTGTGCATTTCGGTCTGGCTGATCGCCAGCTTCTTAAGATTGGGTTCGAGATTGACGAGGAAGAAAACGACCAGCGTCAGGCACAGCATCGTGAGCAGAATAGTGCCGATGCGTCTGATGATGAATGAGAACATTGTGCCCCCCTGCCGGCCGGGTTGGGGTCAGATATGGTCAACCCTGTTTCGAAAACCTTGTGACGTCACGCCGCCGCTGCATCCAGTGCAACGGCGACGATCCTGCGAATACGAGGGGCCAATGGCCCCTCGTATCCGTCAAGCTGTGGGTCACGCCTGATCGAGCCAGACCTTGCCGAAGTCGTGCTCGTAGGTGGGGTGCATCGAGTGGTTCTTCACCTCGGGCTTGATGTTGATGTAGAGCTTGCGCCAGTAAGGCTGGATGATGATGCCGGACTCCTGCAGCATCGTCTCGATGTCCTTCATCACCACCTTGCGCTTCTCCGCATCGGCGATGCCGAGTGCCTCGTTGACCTTCTTGTCGAAGTCCGGATTGGCATAGGCCGTCTCGTTCCAGGCTTCGCCGGAGCGGTAGGCGATGGCAATGACCTGGATGCCAAGCGGACGCATGTTCCAGTTGGTCTCCGAGAACGGGTACTTCGTCCAGTCGTTCCAGAAGGTCGAGCTCGGCAGCACGGTGCGCTTCACCTTGATACCGGCCTCGCGCAGCTGGGCCGCGATCGCGTCGGTGGTGTTCTTGTGGTAGTCCTCGTCATTGCTGATCAGCTCGTGCTCGAAATCGATCACGCCGGCTTCCGTCAGCATCTGCTTGGCCTTGGCCATGTCGCGCTTGATCTTCGGCAGTTCGACATATTCCGGATGGATCGGCGCGACATGGTGGTTTTCGGCCGGCGTGCCGGCATTGCCGTAGCCGAGCTGCAGCACCACCGAATTGTCCACGGCAAGACACATCGCCTGCCGCACCTTCTGGTCGCCATAGGGCTTGGCATTGACGTTGAAGCGAGAGACCACGGTTGCCGCGGTCACGACTTCCGATGCCGGCGCGCCGACGCCTTCGATGATCTTGACGTAATCGGCCGTGGTTTCGTGGTTGGTCTGCACTTCGCCCGATTCGAAGGCCGAAACCGTCGCGGCCGGATCGGTGCCATAGTCGATGAACTCGACGCCATCGAGGAAGGCCTCGCCCTGCCACCACTTGCCGGTCGTGCGGCGCTTGTAGACCACCTTCTGGCCGACATCATAGGAGACGAGCTCGAACGGACCGGTGCCGATCGGGCAGTTCTTGAAGTTCGCGCCCTTCTCATCGAAGGTCTTGTGGACGACGAGGCCGGGATAGTCGCACAGGTTCGGGATGATGGCGATGTCGGGCTTCGACAGCTTCAACTTGACGGTCATGTCGTCGACCTTGACCACGGACCCTTCGCGCAACTTCTTGGTCTTCTCGTCGACGAGGCTGCCAAGGCGTCCCGGCATCGAGTTGCCTGCTGCGTTCTTGTCAGCCCAGCGGGTGAAATTGTAGACCACGTCATCGGCTGTGAACTTGTCGCCGTTGTTCCATTCGACGCCCGGCCGCACATGCAGTGTGTATTCGGTGGCGTCGTCGTTGATGTCCCAGCTTGCCAGGAGATAGGGCGCGAAGGTGTACTCCTTGGTGTATTTCACCAGCGGCTCGAGCGCCTGGCGCTCGGCATTGGCAATTTCCGACCAATCCGCCGTGCGCGGATCCTTGGGATCCTTGATCGACATCGCCACCTTCAGCACGCCGCCCTTCTTGCCCTTGACGTCCTCGGCCTTGGCCGGGGTCGGAGCGGCTAGGCCGAGCAGGCCGTAGGCCATGGCCGTCGACGCGCCGAAGATGCTGGCGAGCGCGAGGAATTCGCGGCGATCGACCTTGCCCGACTTGGCTTCTTCGGCCATCGCCAGGATGTGATCCGGAACGCTGTCGCCGTTGCTCTTATAGATTGTCATGACTAACTCCCATTGTTGGCTTTCCGCCGATTAACATTCCGCATCCGGGCCATGATGTCAAAGACGGCGTGGATTGGGAACATGTTAGCGAATGTGCAACTTTGGGAGGGGAGCGGTTCGCGCGATAGCGACAGTCTTGGCGCAAAATTGCTAGTGCGCCCAGATTTCGCCAAAATCTCTTTTGGCGATTAAACTGAGACATTCGCACCGGTTACGACAGCGCCAGTTGCGGCCATGACGAGGGCCAGACCCTCAGTATTCCTTCTCGTAAAATATGCCGCCCTTGGCTTCGCCGGCATCCGTCGCCTCACCGCGCAATTTGACGCCGCGCCCGACATTGAGGTCGATGGTCGCCTTGCCTGAACCCGGCTTGTCGCCCTTCTGGATCGTCACATAGGTGCGGTCGTTCAGGTACTTGCCGGCCGAGACCGCTGTGCCACCCTTCTCATCGGTGGTGACGTCGAGATCGTCGACGCCAATGGCGCCGCGCAGATTCTCCAGCAGCGACGTAGAGCCGCCGACACCAGCCAGTTGCCCGGCCGCTTCGGCCAGCTGCGCGATCTGCAGCGGCGAAAGGTTCGACATCGACCGCCCGAAGATCAGTTGCGCCAGCACTTCATCTTCCGGCAGCGCCGGCACCGAACTGAAGGTGAATTTCGGATTGGTCGCCTCGCCCGAGACCACGATGGTGACGGTTGCGCCGGTCGTGGTCGTCGTCGCGGTCAGGTTGAGATAGGGCACCAGCGAGCCGGAGAACCCGACCGTGCCTTCGGTGAAGGTCAGCCGCTTGCCAAGGATCGACAGCCGGCCGCGCTGCAAGGTGAAGGTGCCGACGGCTTGCGGCGACGAGGCTGGGCCGGTCAGTTTGAGCGAGCCGCCGAGTTCGGCGTCGACACCCCTGCCCTGGATGAAGATCTGGTTCGGCGCATTGACCGTGACGTCGAGCGCAAGACCGCTGCCGCCGCTCTTGCCGCTGGTCGTCGCCGGGCGCAGCGCCTTGTCCTGCGCCCTGACCGGGCCGGGCGCATTCTTGTGCTTGACGTCGAGCGCCGAGAGCGAGCCCGGCAGTTTGTCTGGAACCGTGATGACGGTCTTGGCCAGATTGACTGTGCCGGCAATCGACGGTGCCGAAGTCAGAGGCCCCTTGATCGTCAGGTCGCCGCCAAGGTTGGCGGTCACCACGCGTCCATCCGTGTAGCGGCCATCGGTGAGCTTGATCGACAGGTCGGCCGGGAACCCTTGCGCCGGATTGATGCCGACCGTACCGCTGGCCGACAGGCTGCCGCGCGTCGACAGCGTTCCGGTCAACCGATTGATCCTGGCGACGCCGTTGCCTATCGAGACATCGGCCGCGATATCGTTGACGGCAAGGCCCGAGCGTGCGTCGACCAGCCGCGCGCCCGAGGTTTTGACGCTGCCGCCGATCACGGGCGATGTCGCCGGACCGCGCACCTGAACATTGACGTTGGCATTGCCGGTCAACGACAGGCCCTGTGCGGCAAGCTTCTCACTGAGCAGGCCGAATGGCGCGGCACCGTTGAAGTCGAGCGCCAGCGCCGGCGTGCCCGCTGTCGTCACCGTGCCGCCGCCCTTGAGGCCAAGGCCAGCCCCGTCGCTGATATTGGCGTTGAAGGCCAGCTTGTTGCCAGCAAAGGTGCCGGACGAGGAAACACTGACCGCGCCGACGCCCGCGCCCCGGGTCTGCGATGTCTGCACGCCGGCCGCGTCTATGTTGAAGGCAACGGCGGGGCTCGCTGGTGCGCCAGTCATCTTCACCGTGCCGGAGATGGAACCCGCGGCATCGAGCCCGGGCGAGAAACTGTTGGCGAGCGACATCGGCACGCGCGCCAGCACAGCATTGATGTCGAGCGCCTGCCCGACCTTGCCGGTTACCGTCGCGGTGCCGCCGCCAAGGTTGAGCACCAGCCTGTCCAGCGTCGTCGTGCCGTTGGCGATGCTGACGGTCGAGGCCTGGGCGATGGCCGCCTTGATTCCCTGGACGGTCGCCTGCCCCGAAGCGAGCTCGATGGTGGTGGTGCCGCCGGCCACCTTCACGCGGCCCGCCGCCTTGGCCGGAATGCCCTTGACCGTCGCGCCGCCGGAGAAGCCGGTCCAGTCGCCATCGCGCTTGAGGTCGACATCGATGCCGCTGATCACGGTGCCGCCCGATGTGACGGTGTCGGCTCGGATCTTGCCGGAGATGACTGGCGCGCCGAGATAGTTGGCGATCAGCGCATCGATGGAAACGGCTTTCGCCTGGAGATCGCCACGCGTGATCGAGGCGGTAGCCGCCTTGATGGCGACTTGGGGTGCCGCGCCTTTCCTGGAGAAGGCGATCGTGCCGCGCACGTCGCCTTCCGCCTTTTCCAACGCCAGCGCGGCGAGCGGGCCGATATCGGGCAGGTCGAGCGAGATGGAGCCTTCAGGCACGAACTTGTCGTCCAGTGCCAGATCGCCGGAGATCCTGTTTTTGCCCAGCGACAGAAGCAGGCCGTTGATGGCGCTCTTGCCGCCGGCGGTTGCCAGCACGGCACTCCCCTGCAGCGCCTGGCCGGCGACAATGCCGGTGAGCTGCACATTGGCCGCCGGGTTGGCGGCATCGGCCTTGCCGGTGGCGGTGAGCTTCAATCCGGTGATCTCGCGCGATGCCACCGAGAGCTTGTCGCTGTTGACGGTAAGCGACAGGTCCGGTGCCATGGTCGGCCCTTGCGCGCTGAGCGCGAAAGCTATGGCGCCCCTGGCATCCTTCGACAATGGCGAGATGTCGCTTAGCGTCCCCCTGATGTCGGCGGTCACTTTGTTTTCGGCAAGGCTTGCCTGCCCGTCGGCGCTCAGCGCGCCCGAAGTCAGTTTCAATCCACCCAGGTTGAGATTGCCGTTGGGCTCGCGCTTCAGCGTGGCGCTTATCTCGGCGCGGTCGCCAAGCATGCCGCGTGCCGCCGCTGGCAAGGCCGATGATGGCGCATCCGCCTTCAGGTTGAGGTCGATGGCACCGTCACGCAGCGATACCTGGCCGGCGACCTGGCTGCTGAGGGCATCGCTTTTCAGCGAGCCGCTGTCGATGGCGACGGCGTCGGCGCTCAGCCGGGCGTTGAGCGCCGCCGTGACCTTGCCCGCCATGAGTGGCGCGATCGTTGGATTGTCGAGCCCAACCTTGTCCACCGACACCGTTCCGGAAACCGGCCCGGCGCGATTCCTAAGATCGAACGCATCCGAGTGCAGCGTCAGGGTAAGTCCGTCCACCTTCGCAGGGTTGGTGACGACCGAGGGCAGGATCGCGGAAAGGCCCAGCCGGGCATGCGTGCTTTCACCCGCAATTTTTGCCGACACTGATCGGACCTCGATCTTGACCGGACTCTCGGCGCTTCCGACCGTCAGCGGCAGGCTGGGGCCGGACGAGGTCAGATCGATCGCGAAATCGTTGGCCCCATTCGGGTTGATGGTGCCGGCGGCCTGGCCGGAGACCTTGTCGCCGGAGAGGGTGGCATGGTCGACCGCGACGCCGCCGGCAATCGTGTAGCTGCCGACCGCATCGACGGCGAGCGGTCCGAGCCCTGCCTGTCGCGTCTGGCTGGTCTCGGCGCCGGCCAGTTTCGCGTTGAACCGGATGTCGGGAGACGCCGGCGCTCCGCTCACTTCAGCGATACCGTCAAGCGTTCCCGCGGCATCCAGGCCCGGCAAAAACGCATTGGCAAGGGCGGCAGGCAAAGCGGAAACCTGTGCCGCAAGATCGAGCGTCTCGCCGGCGCTGCCCGACAGCGCCACCTTGCCGCCGCCAATATCGAGCGCCAGCTTGTCGATCTTGGCCGTGCCGTCGGCGATGGTCAGAGCCGACGGTTCGGCAATCGCCGCCCTGATGCCGCGAATGGTGGCTTCGCCCGAGGCGATCTCGACGCTGGTGGTGCCCTCGGCGATCTTCACCCGACCGGCAGCGGTCGCCGGAATGCCCGCGATCGTGGCGCCGCCGGTGAAATTGGTCCAGTCGCCGTCGCGCTTGAGATCGACGCCGATGCCGCCGATTTCGGTGCTTCCCGAAGTGACCGCATCGGCCTTGATGGTGCCCGAGATCGCCGGCGCCTTGAGATAATTGGCGACCAGCGCATTGATGGCGATCGCCTTGGCCTTCACCTCGCCGCGCGCGACAGACGTGCTCTTGGCATCGATGGCAATGGAAGGCGCGTCGCCATCCTTGGCGAACAGGATGGTGCCGTTGATGTCGCCGGTCACCGCCTGGCCGGCGAGCGCGGCCAACTGGTCGATGGCAGGCGCGGCGAGCGTCAACGTGCCCAAGGGCATGAACTTGTCGTCGAGCGCCAGATCACCTGAGACCTTGTTGTCGCCCAGCGAAACAAGGAAGCCGTTGATCGAACGCTTGCCCTCGCTGGTCAACAGTGCCGCCCTGAGGTCGAGCGGCTGGTCGTTGACGGCACCGGTCAGCGAGACGTTGGCGGAAGGGTTCGTTATGTCGGCCTTGCCGCTCGCGGTCAGCTTGATGGCCTTCACCGTGCGGCCCGAAGCGGTCAGGCTGTCGCTGTCGGCGCTAACAGTGAAATCCGGCGCGGTGATCGCGCCGGTGGCCGACAGCGCGAAATCGACCCCGCCGGCAACCGGCACGCCGACCGTCGGCGACAACACCGAAACGTCACCCAATTTGCCCTTGATGTCGGCCTGGATGTCCGTGCCTTGCATGCTGGCCGTACCGCTGGCGCTGAGCGATCCCGAAGTGAGTTCGATGGAATTCGCGGCGAAGGAACCTTGCGGATCGCGCGATGCGGTGGCCGAGAATTTTACCCGCCCGCCGAGCACCGAGGCGATCTGCTGCGGGAACGCGGTCGCCACGGCATCGGCGTTCATTTTGAGCTGCATCGACATGTCGGCGAGCGCTACCGTCGCCGTCAGCGACGCATTGAGCGCATCGGAGCGCAGCGTACCTTGATCGATGGCAATAATGGCGTCCTTGCTGATTGAACCGGCCAGATCGACGTTGACCTTGCCGGTGATCAGCGGCGCCAACGTCGCGACGTCGGTTTTCAGGCCGCCCGCCTCCAGCTTGACGGCAACCGGGCCGGCGCGATTCTGGATATCGAAACCATCGGAATGGATCTGCGCCGCCAGATCGTCCAGCCGCGTGCCGCCGACGACGATCGAAACGAACGAGGCGCCGATGTCGACGATCGGCGCCTTGCCGTCGCCGAAGGCGCGCGCGGTGGCGTTCTTGATCGCGAGCGTGATCGGCTGCGCCTTGCTGCCGACGCTGATCACCACGGGCGGGCCCTTGGCGGCGAGTTCGACCGACAGGTCGCTGGCGCCGGCAGGATCGGCAATGCCGGAGGCGGTGCCGTGCACCGCATCGCTCTCGATGCTGGCCCGGTCGATGCTGATGCCGCCAGCGGATGTGGCGGTGCCCGCGACATCGAAGCTGGTCTTGCCGGCGAACAGCGACTTCAGGTTTTCCGGCAGGAAGCGCGCAAAATCACCGTCGCCCTTCGCCTCGACATGATTGCCCTTGTCGGTGAGTTGGTGCCGGCCGGTGAGTTGGGTGACGATCCGATGGTCGACGAGGAAGGTGCCGACGCCACTCCAGTTGGCAAGCGGCCCGCTGCCCGAAACCACGATGTCGACCGGTGGCGTATCCTGCAGCTTGAGCAGGTTCGCAATGATGCCGCCGGCCGGTTCCGACGCCTTGAGGTCGAGGTCCAGCTTGTTGTCGGCGGGTGCGAAATGGATCTTGGCGTCGACATTGCCCTGTTTGCCGTCGCGGCGGGTGACGTTGAGCACCGTCTGGACCGCCAGTGGCGCGGCATCGGCCTTGAGCATTCCGTTGGCCGCGAGCTCGGCGATGCCGCTGCCGGCCAGCTGCTCGCCAAGCGCGATTTCCGGCAGGTCGATCTGCTTGATGTCGATGGAGACCGGCAGCGTCGTGCCCCTTTGCGCCGGCGGCCGCGTGCCGGCCACCGGCAGGCGCGCCAGTTCGATGCGTTCGGCCGCGATGCGGTCGGCGCTGAAGCTTTTCGACAGCAGCGCCGTGGGTGACCAGTCGACGGCCACCTTGCGCGCCACCAGCCAGGCGCCTTCGCGATCCTCCAGCACGACATGGTCGACGCTGAGATTACCCGACCAGATGCCGTCGATGCCGCTGACGGTGACCTTTCGGTCGTCGCTCGAGGCCAGCCGCGAAATGATGCCGGCGAGGTTGTCGCGCCCGCGCTCGGTCTTGGTCAGCACGACCAGCGCGCCGATCGCACCCGCGACCACGATCAGCAGGGTGTAAAGGACAATGCGAAGGATGCGCCAGACCGTCTTCATCGTCAAAATGCCTGGCCAATGCCGGCATAAATGCCGAAATGCGGGTCGCCGGGATCCCGGTTGAGCGGCACGGCCGCGTCGATGCGCAGCGGTCCGAACGGCGTGACATAGCGCAGCCCGACGCCGGCGCCGACCTTGACGTCGGAGAAGTTGGGAACCGACCTGGTCGATACCGTACCGGCATCGATGAAGGGCACGATGCCGATCGTGTCGGTGACGGCGATACGCATCTCCACCGAGGTTTCGAAGAAGGAGAGGCCGCCGATCGGCTGGCCGGTGAAATCCTTCGGACCTATGCCCTGATAGGCATAGCCGCGCACCGAACCGCCGCCGCCGGAATAGAAGCGCCGGTCGGCCGGAACGTTCTGCAGCCCGGTGCCGACGATCGAGCCGACTGTGACGCGTTCCGCCAGCACGAACTTCGACGCGGTGTCCAGCGACTGATAGGCCGAGCCCTCGCCCTTCAGCTTGAGGAAGGTGGCACCACTCAATATGTCGTAGCTCGGCTCGGCATAGGCGAGCACCCTGAAGCCCTTGGTCGGGTTCAACCTGCTGTCCCTGTTGTCATAGACATATTGCAGCGGAACGCTGGCGATCAGGTAGGTGTGCTTGCCGAAGGCGTCGTGGATGCGTGAATAGTCGAGCGCGACCTCGGCCGATACGGTCTGCTTCTTGTCGAGTTCATAGGACAGGCCGGCGCTGCCCTTGACCGAGAAATGGTCATAGGCGTCCGGATGCTCGAGCACGGTCTTGACGCTGGCGAAGAACTTCGACGCCGGCCCGATCACGCCGGGCTTCTCGAACATGATGCCGGCATTGTAGTTCAGTTCGGACAGATTGTTGCTGCCGATGCCGCTGATGGCGCCGTCGATGCGCAGCTTTTCGGCACGGCCAAACAGGTTGCGATGGCCCCAGTAACCTTCCAGGCCAAGCCCCTCGGTGTTCGAGAAGGTGCCGCCGAGGCCGTAATAGCGCGGCTTGCGCTCGCTGACCTGGACGCCGATCGGGATGTTGCCGTCGGCGTCGAGCTTGTCGGCTTCCTTGAAGGTCACGCTGTTGAAGACCTCGAGCGCCAGCAGCCTGTCGCGCGCGTCGCTGATCTCCTGTGGCGAGTATTGCTTGCCGCGCTTCAGCCCGGTCATGTATTCTGTGAAGTCGCGGTCGACCTTCTCGGTGCCTTCCACGGTGGTCGCGCCATAGCCGGCGACCGGCCCGGCTGCGACCGTCAGCGTCACGTCGAGCGTCGATGTGGCATGGTCGGCGACGATCTGCCGGTCGGTCACCTTGGCCAGGGGCCTGCCCTGCTCCATCAGCGTCCGCACGATCAGCGCCTCGGCCTTGAGCACCGCGCCCGATCCGGCGTCGCCACCTGATATCAGGCCGTAATCGGCGCTCATCAGCCCCGCCGCGTCGCCCTCCAGCCTGATATTGCCAAGGGTGAATTTGGGGCCGGCCGAGATGGTGATCGCCACTGGAATGGGCTGCGGACCCTTGAATTCGGCGTCCGGCGGCAGTTCGTCGAGCGGCTTGCCGTCGATGGTGATGGTGACGACGCCTTCATAGCGGGCATCGGCATAAAGCGCCGCCACCAGCTGTTCGCGGTCGCTGCGCGCCTTGGTCATCAGCCCGAGCGAGCCCGAAACCGGCCGGTCCTCGTCGCCCTTCAGCGCCGAGGCATTTTCGAGCTTCTTGACGAGATCCTTGTCGGCATCGGGTGCGGAGATGGTCACCGCGTAGCGCAGGGGATCGACAATGTCAGCGTCCTCGTCTTTAGACGACCCCCACAGCTTGATGCCGAAAAGCTCGAACGCGGCCGCGTGCCTCGATTCGCAAAGCAGCGCCGTCCCGCACATCATGGCCAAAAGCAGGGCGCGCGGAAGCACGCGCCTTGGCGCGGTCCCTCGTGACATCTGCTCTTCATACGCCGGCATTAAGACAACCTAATTCGTAAACCTAAAATTGGAATGAAGTTCTGAAGCGCTCGTAAAGGGGCCACAATCCAATTGTCTGAAATAGGACGGGCTTGGAATTCACACCTTCTGCGTTTCCGCAAGAATGCGTGATCCCCTGTCCTATGGAGGTTACTGTCGCATACCGGTCCTTGGCCGGAAAATAAACCGTTGGCGGGCGGCACCTGCCGCGTTCGCGCGTTGACAAGCCCGACTGAAGCTTGATCATGCCCGGACGTCTGCAATTGTCTGGAGGGGTGTTATGGCAATGCGCGCGGCTCGTGGTCTGTCGATTCTCGTCCTTCTCTTCTTCGCCTGGGCCACCGCCTTAGCCTGGAACGGCGTCGCGCAAGCGGCCGAGGCCCGGCGCATCGCAACGACCGACAATTCCGACTATTTCGGTTTCGACCTCAGGTCGGACCAGAACGTCACGCTCGACCAGTGCAAGACGACATGTCTCGGCGATCCGGCCTGCCGCGCCTTCACCTACAACACCAAGGCCAAATGGTGCTTTATCAAATCCGACTATAACCAATTGAAATCCTTCAACGGCGCGATCGCCGGCAAGGTCGTCAACATCGACGGCGATCCCGATATCGGCGCGCCGCCCGAACTCGCCTTCTTCCCCAACTGGATGGCCGACCAGGCCCAGCAATACCGCAGCAAGCTGCTCGGGCCGGCCTTTGACAAGCCGACCGAGGGCATGGCGGCTCTTACAAATGCCGCCGAACAGGCCGTATTGGCTGGCGACCATCGCTCCGCCATGCGGAAATACGAGGCCGCGGTCTCGGTCATGCCGGACGATGGCCAGCTCTGGCTCAAGCTGGCGCGCGAAACGCTGGCCGTGCAGCCTGCCGCGAACACCTCCGAGGCGTCTACCTTGCCGACGAACGGCACCTCAGCCGCCTTCAACGCCTATAAACTGCTGCGCACCACCAAGACACGCGCCGAAGTGCTGGCGCTGCTCGGCAATGGTCTCGACAAGCGCGATCTCTACCGTCCGGCGCTGCAGGCCTTTGAAGCCAGCCTTGCGCTGGAAAGTTCGCCCGCGGTCCAGGCCGAGTATGCCGATCTCAAGGCCCGCAAGGGGTTCCGTGTCATCGATCACTCTGTCGATGCCGACACCAGCGCGCCGCGCATCTGTGCGCAATTCTCCGAGGATCTGGTCAAGACCGGCGTCGATTACTCGCAGTTCGTCACCGTCGACAACGCGCCGCCGAAGGGCGTCGAGGCCAAGGACAAGCAGATCTGCGTCGAAGGGCTCGAACACGGCCAGCACTATGACGTGACCTTCCGCGCCGGCCTGCCGGCCGCGATCGGCGAAGTGACCGCCGCCCCCGTGGTGCTGTCGATCTATGTGCAGGATCGCGCGCCGTCCGCCCGCTTCACCGGCGACAGCTTCGTGCTGCCGGCAGGCGCGCGCCGCGGCATCCCGATCGTCACCGTCAACATGAATGGCGCCGAGATGAAGCTCTACCGCATCGGCGACCGTTCGCTGGCGCAGCTTCTGTCGGGTTACCAGTTCCTGCACCAGCTCGATGGCTATGACATCTCCAACATTTCCGAGCAGATGGGCGCGCCGGTCTGGCACGGCCAGCTCGACATCGTCAACGACCTCAACAAGGAAGTCACCACCTCCTTCCCGGTCGACGAAGCGCTGCCGCAGCGCAAGCCCGGCGTCTATGTGCTGACCGCCAAGGCCGTCAACGACAAGAGTGACGACTACGGTTCGCTGGCCACGCAGTGGTTCGTCGTCTCCGACATCGGCCTGTCGACCTATACCGGCCAGGACGGGCTCAATGTCTTTGCCCGTTCGCTGGGCAGCGCCAAGCCGATTGCCGGAGCCGAACTGACGCTGGTTGCCCGCAACAACGAGATCCTCGGCACCGCGACGTCGGATGCGAACGGCCATGCCGTCTTCAATCCCGGCCTGACGCGCGGTGACGGCGGCATGGTGCCGGCCGTGCTGATGGCAAAGCAGGGCGACAATGATTTTGTCTTCCTCGACATGGCCAAGGCCGGCTTCGACCTGTCCGACCGTGGCGTCACCGGACGCGCCGCACCGGGCGCGCTCGACGTCTATGCCTGGACCGAGCGCGGCATCTACCGCGCCGGCGAGGACGTCCATGTCGCCGCCCTTGCCCGCGACGGCGCCGCCAAGGCGGTCGAGAACCTGCCGCTGACATTCATCTTCTCGCGTCCCGATGGCGTCGAGGACCGCCGCATCGTCAGCGACGGCGCCTCGGCCGGCGGCCACGCCGTCGACCTGCCGCTCGAACCCAACGCCATGCGCGGCACATGGTCGGTGTCGATCTACACCGACCCCAAGCAGCCGGAGGTTGCCAGCCAGATGTTCCTGGTCGAGGACTTCGTGCCGGATCGCATCGAATTCGACATCAAGGCCGACAAGCACGAGATTGCGCGGGGCGAAACCGCCAACATCGACATCGACGGCCGTTTCCTCTATGGCGCGCCGGCGGCGGGCCTGGCGCTGGAAGGCGAATTGACGCTGTCGACGTCCCGCGACTGGGACCGCTTCCCCAACTTTTCCTTCGGCCTCGCCGACGAACAGTCGGCGGAGCCCACGGTCACGCCGCTCACCGATCTGCCGGTGGTTGGCGATGACGGCAAGGCGACCTTCCCTGTTACCGTCGACCAGTTGCCGTCGACCACTAAGCTGGTCGACGGCAAGGTGACGGTGCGCATGCGCGAAACCGGCGGCCGCGCCATCGAGCGCTCACTCAACATCGGCATCCGCCCGCAAGGCCACATGATCGGCATCCGTCCGGACTTCGCCGACGGTGAAGTGCCGCAGGGCGGCACGGCCAAGTTCAGCCTGATCGCCGTCGATCCCGATGGCAAGCGAGAGGCGCTGAAGGGCGCGCAGTGGACGCTGGTCAAAGTCGAACGCAATTATCAGTGGTACCGCTCCAACAACTCCTGGAACTACGAGCCGGTGAGCTTGACCAAATCGATCGCCAACGGCCAGATCGACCTCAACGCCGATGGCGACGCCACGGTCTCGGTACCTGTCGACTGGGGCCAGTACAGGCTCGAAGTCGAGACATCGGACCCCGAGGGACCGGCGACCAGCTACGAGTTCGACGCCGGCTGGTATGTCGCCTCGACCACCACCGAAACGCCTGACGGCCTGGAGATTGCCCTCGACAAGGATAACTATGCCGCGGGCGAAGTGGCCAAGCTGAAAATCTCGCCGCATTTTGCCGGCGAGCTTCTGATCAACATCGGCTCCGACAAGCTGCTGAAGACCATCACGGCGACCGTGCCGGCCGGCGGCAGCACCGTCGACATCCCGGTCGGAGACGACTGGGGCGCCGGCGCCTATGTAACGGCAACCCTGTTCCGGCCGGGCGATGCGCAGCAGACACGCATGCCCGCCCGCGCAATCGGCGTGAAATGGCTGACGGTCGATCCGGGCGCCAAGAAGCTTGCCGTCACGCTCACGCCGCCGGACAAGACCGTGCCGCGCCAGCAGCTGTCGATCCCGGTTTCCGTGGCCGGCGTGCAGCCGGGCACAAACGCCTATGTCATGGTTGCCGCCGTCGATGTCGGCATCCTCAACTTGACCAACTACAAGGCGCCGGACCCGGAGAATTGGTTCTTCGGCCAGCGCATGCTGGGCATGGAGATCCGCGACATCTATGGCCGCCTGATCGACGGCTCGCTGGGCACCACCGGCAAGCTCAGGACCGGCGGTGACGGCGCCAACATGCAGGCGCAAGGCAGCCCGCCAACCGAAAAGCTGGTCGCCTTCTTCTCCGGCATCGTCCAGCTCGATGCCGACGGCAAGGCACGGATCGACTTCGACATTCCGCAGTTCAACGGCGCCGTGCGCGTCATGGCTGTCGCCTGGACCAAGGAAGCGGTCGGCCATGCCCAGTCGGACGTGATCGTGCGTGATCCCATAGTGATCACCGCCGGCCTGCCGCGCTTCCTGGCGCCTGGCGACAACGCCGTCATGCGGCTGGACGTCGCCGACACCGACGGCCCCGCCGGCGACTACGCGCTGTCGATCGATACGACGGGCGACCTGTCGACAGGCGACAAGCCCCTGCCGCAGAAGCTGACGCTCGCCCAGGGCAAGCGCCAGACCTTGACCGTGCCGCTGATCGCAAGGACGGCGGGCAATGCTTCGCTCACCATCAAGCTGGCGCACGCCGATGGCACCAAGGTCGAACAGACGCTCTATGTGCCTGTGCGCCCGGCCCAATTGCCGGTCACCACGCGCCTTGTGGTCGACCTCAAGGGCAATGGCGGCGCGCTGCGCGTCGACAAGGAACTGCTGGCGGCAAGCCTGCTTGAAGGCGCTTCGGTCAGCGTCGGCGTTTCGCAGGCGGCGGCCTTCGACGTGCCTTCACTGCTGATGACGCTCGATCGCTACCCCTATGGTTGCGCCGAGCAGACCACCAGCCGTGCCATGCCGCTTCTCTACGTCAACGAGATGGCATCGGGCGTCGGCATGGAAAACGACCCTGACCTGCACGGCCGCGTCCAGGACGCGATCTACAAGGTCCTGAGCTACCAGTCCTCGAGCGGCAGCTTCGGTCTGTGGGGTCCAGGCTCCGGCGATTTGTGGCTCGACGCCTATGTCAGCGAGTTCCTGACCAGGGCGCGCGAGCAGAAATACGACGTGCCGAGCCTGGCGATGAACCAGGCCCTGAACAACCTGCAGAACTCGCTCGGTTACGACCAGAGCGTACAGGACCGCGGCAGCGAGATCGCTTACGCCCTCTACGTGCTGGCCCGCAACAAGAAGGCCTCGATCGGCGACCTGCGCTATTACGCAGACACCCAGCTCGAAGCCTTCTCGAGCCCGATGGCCGTCGCCCAGCTCGCGGCGAGCCTGGCGCTCTATGGCGACACACAGCGTTCGGAGGCGACGTTCAAGACCGCGCTGCAACTCGCCAAATCGAGCACCGACTACGACTGGTACCGCTCCGACTACGGCTCGTCGTTGCGTGACGGCGCGGCGATGCTGTCGCTGGCGGCGGAATCGAAGCCGGCATCGACGATCGTGCCCGAGCTGATCAAGCTGGTGACTAGGAAACGCGCCGAAGTCCGCTGGACCAGCACCCAGGACGATTCCTGGATGCTGCTGGCGGCGCGTGCGCTGAAGGAGGGCAATGATTCGATCGCGTTGACCGTCAATGGCGCGCCGCATTCCGGCGGCTATTCCAACCAGGTCAACGGCTCCGACCTGGTCGACAGCCCGCTCGAAGTCGCCAACACCGGCAAGACTCCGCTGCAGGCCGTCGTCACCACCGTGGCCTCGCCGATCCAGCCTTTGCCGGCCGGTGGCGATGGTTTCACCATCAGCCGCACCTACTACAAGCTCGACGGCACCGAAGCCAATGTGACGGAGGCAACCCAGAACGAACGCTATGTCGTCGTGCTCAAGGTCACCGAGCGGAACAGCTGGCCGTCGCGCCTGCTGGTCACCGACCTGTTGCCGGCCGGCTTCGAGATCGACAATCCCGGCCTGGTCTCCAGCGCCCAGCTGTCGAACTTCTCCTGGCTGGCACAGACCGACGCCGCCCATCTCGAATTCCGCGACGACCGGTTCGTCGCGGCGTTCAACCCAGCCGACGGCGACCACGACCACAATCTGACGCTCGCCTATGTCGTGCGCGCCGTGACGCCGGGCACCTACGCCCATCCGGCGGCAACGGTTGAGGACATGTACCGGCCGCAATATTCGGCCCGCACCGCCACCGGCATGATGGAGATCAAGGCGCCGTAAGGTGCCTTGGCGGATATGAACGTGAGCCTTGCGCTGCCCCTCATTGCCCTGCCGGGCATTTCTCCCCGTATAGTGACGGGGAGAAAGGGGCTAGCGTCGACCGCCGCGACAGGTCCCTTCTCCCCGTCACTATACGGGGAGAAGGTGCCGGCAGGCGGATGAGGGGCGGCACCATGCTCTCCAGAAAATTCCTTCGCCGTGCAGCCATAACGCTGGCTTCCTGCGCCGGCGTCCTTGCCCTTTCCGTCGCTTCCCTCTGGGAACTCGACCGCGCTTTTCCGCCACCATTGCCGGCGACGCTCACCGTCTCCACCGAAGTCCAGGACCGCGACGGCCAGTTGCTGCGCGCCTTCGCCACGCCGGACGGTTACTGGCGGCTCGAAACCCGGCTCGACCAGGTCGACAAGCAGTTTGTCGACATGCTGGTCACCTATGAGGACAAGCGCTTCTGGGACCATGAGGGCGTCGATGTGCTGGCGCTGGCCCGCGCCGCCGGCCAGTTCGCCACCAGCGGCCATATCGTTTCCGGCGGCTCGACCCTGTCGATGCAACTCGCCCGCCTGATCGAGCCGCGCGAGAGCCGCAGCGTCGGCTCCAAGATCAAGCAGATGTTGCGCGCCATCCAGATCGAGCGGCGGCTGTCCAAACGCGAGATCCTCGAGCGCTACCTGACGCTGGCGCCCTATGGCGGCAATCTGGAAGGCGTGCGCGCCGCTTCGCTCGCCTATTTCGGCAAGGAACCGAAGCGGCTGACGGTTTCAGAGGCCGCGCTTCTCGTCGCTCTCCCGCAATTGCCGGAGAAGCGCCGGCCTGACCGCAATCTCCAGATCGCCCATGCAGCGCGCGATCGTGTGCTGAGCCGCATGGTCTCGTCAGGCCTGATCGGCGAACGCGAGGCGGCACGCGCGGCACTCGACGATGTGTCGGGGCTGCGCCGTACCTTGCCGGCGCTTGCCGCGCATGCCGCTTATGCGATGCTGCCCAGGGCCGTTCCCGGTCAGCCGCTCAAGCTGACCATCCGCAAAAGCGTCCAGCAGGGACTGGAACAGGTAGCGCGCGACGCAGCGACAAAGCTCGGGCCGCGTCTGTCCGTCGCCATGGTGCTGGCCGACGCACGCACCGGCGACATTCTGGGCGAAGTCGGCTCGGCCAATTTCTTCGATTCCAGCCGTTCCGGCTGGATCGACATGACCAAGGTCGTGCGCTCGCCCGGCTCGACGTTGAAGCCGTTCATCTACGGCCTCGCTTTCGAGCAGGGACTGGTGGCGCAGGAAACGTTGATCGAGGACAGTCCGGTCGATTTCGGTGGCTATAGGCCGAAGAATTTCGACATGGGCTATCAGGGCGATGTCAGCATCCGTCAGGCGCTGCAACTGTCGCTCAACGTGCCGGCGATCCGCGTGCTCGACGCGGTCGGCCCGGCGCGGCTGACCGCGCGCTTCCGCCAGGGCGGCGTCAACCCGATCCTGCCGGTCAACGAAGCGCCGGGCCTGGCCATCGGCCTCGGCGGCGTCGGCGTCACGCTGCGCGACCTCGTCCAGCTCTACACAGGGCTCGCCAATGGCGGCAAGACGCACTCGCTGCATGACGGCACCGAGCCGGCCAATGCCGTGAGTTCGACCACCACCATCCTCAACGATCAGGCCAACTGGCAGATCATCGACATTTTGTCCGGTGTGAAGCCGCCCGAAGGCGCCTTGCAACGTGGCATTGCCTACAAGACCGGCACCTCGTACGGCTACCGTGACGCCTGGTCGGTCGGCTTCGACGGCCGCTACGTGCTGGGTGTCTGGGTCGGCCGGCCCGATGCCGGCGCGGTGCCGGGCCTCTCGGGCTATGTCTCGGCCGCCCCGATCCTGTTCGAAGGCTTTGTCCGCTCTGGCCTGGCAACCGTGCCGCTGCCAGGCAAGCCGCCTGGCGCCTTCACCCCCAAGCGCGAGGAACTGCCCGTGACGCTTGCCCGCTTCGGCGCCGGCGCGGATGGCCTGGTGCAGGCGACGCCGACCGAACCCGCGCCGACCATCATTTTCCCGCCGGATGGCGCCCGCGTCGATCTCGCCACCAACTCGGCCGACGCCTCGCCATTGGTGCTGAAATTGCAAGGCGGTCGCGCGCCGTTCCGCTGGCTGGCCAACGGCAAGCCGCTCATCGGCCTCGACCGCCGTCGCACCGCGACATGGCAGCCCGACGGCGCGGGTTACTCGACGCTGACCGTTATCGACGCAGCTGGACGGGCGGCGAGTGTGAAAGTTTTCGTTGAATAGAGTGGGACAGGCGATTCATAGAATTAGCTTTCGATGAGGTCAGCGGATAATCAGGATACTCGCCCATGCCTGTCCGAGGCACTTCGCGCAATCCTCGATTGTCGGTAGCGTTAGTTGCGGCAGCGCTGGTTGTGACAATCTCTTTCGCTGCCTTCGCCGATCCCCTTCCTGCCGGCAGCGCTTCGATTTTCCGGTGACCGCCGGGTAAACCTGCCCTTGCCCGGCAACCTCGCAACCCTAGATGGGCCGGTTGGCGGGCCGACCCGGCGCGGGGCGGCCGCGAGGAAAATATTTCCCGACGCCGAGGCAGGTCGCCGAAGATTTTCTCCAGGAGGACAAAAAAGGCAACATTCAATGCATCTTATTTCTATCAATTTGGTAGATTTGGCGCGGGTTCAACGGAGGCAGAAATGACCAAACCTCATTTCCGGAAACTGCTCGGCGCACTGGTCGCCACATCTGTCCAGTTCGGCACGCTCGGTTTCGCGTTTGCCGACACCACCATTCTCAACGTGTCCTACGATCCGACGCGCGAGCTCTACAAGGCCTATGACGAGGCCTTCGCCGCGCATTGGAAGACAGAGACCGGCGAGACGGTGACCATTCAGCAGTCACATGGCGGATCTGGCGCCCAGGCCCGCGCCGTGATCGATGGTCTGGACGCCGATGTGGTGACGCTGGCGCTGGAAGGCGACATCAACGCCATCGTCTCCAAGTCCAAGAAGATCAATCCCGACTGGCGCACCAAATTCGAAAACAATTCAGCGCCTTACACCTCGACGATCATCTTCCTTGTCCGCAAGGGCAATCCCAAGGGCATCCACGACTGGAACGACCTGGTCAAGGACGGCACGCAGGTGATCACGCCCAATCCCAAGACCTCGGGCGGCGCGCGCTGGAACTATCTCGCGGCCTGGGCCTATGCGAATGCCAATGATGGCGGCGACGAGGCCAAGACCAAGGAATTCGTCGGCAAGCTCTACGCCAATGCTCCCGTGCTCGACACCGGCGCGCGCGGCTCGACCGTGACCTTCGCGCAAAAAGGCCTCGGCGACGTGCTGATCGCCTGGGAAAACGATGCCTATCTGGCGCTCGACGAGTTTGGCGCCGACAATTTCGACGTCGTCTATCCGCCGACCTCGATCCTGGCCGAACCGCCGGTGGCCGTGGTCGATGCGAACGTCGACGCCAAAGGCACGCGCAAGGTGGCCGAGGCCTATCTGAGCTACCTCTATTCCAAGGAAGGTCAGACTATCATCGCCAAGAACCACTACCGGCCGTCCAAGCCCGAACTGGTTCCGCCGGAAGATCTGGCCAAGCTGCCGCCTATCAAGTTGATCACCATCGACGACCCGCTTTTCGGCGGCTGGAAGAAGGCGCAGCCTTACCATTTCGGCGACGGTGGTATATTCGACCAGATCTACAAGCCGGCCCAGTGAGCTAAAATCCAGATCGGGACGACATGACCATAGCACCCGCGCAGGCAGGGTGGCGGTTCAGACAGCCGAGCGTCATTCCGGGTTTCGGATTGACGCTCGGCTTCTCGCTTGCCTACCTCACCCTCATCATCCTCATTCCCCTATCCGGGCTGATCTGGCGCTCGGCTGCCCTCGGCTGGACCGATTTCTGGGCCATCGCCACCGACCGCCGTACGCTTAACGCACTGGAAATCAGCTTCGGCACAGCTTTCATCGCGGCTGCCGTCAATGTCGTTTTCGGCACGCTCGTCGCCTGGGTGCTGGTGCGTTACCGCTTTCCAGGCCGCCGTATCGTCGATGCCATGGTCGACCTGCCGTTCGCGCTGCCGACGGCGGTGGCCGGCATCGCGCTGACCACGCTCTATGCACCGAACGGCTGGATCGGCAAATTGCTGATGCCGCTCGGCATCAAGGTCGCCTACACGCCGCTGGGCATCGTCATCGCGCTGATCTTCATCGGCCTGCCCTTCGTCGTGCGCACCGTGCAGCCGATCATGGAAGAGATCGACAAGGAAGTTGAGGAAGCCGCCGCCACGCTTGGCGCCAGCCGCTTCCAGATCATCACCCGCGTGCTGTTTCCGGGCCTGGCGCCGGCCATCATCACCGGTTTCTCGCTCGCCTTCGCGCGCGGCGTCGGCGAATACGGCTCGGTGATCTTCATTGCCGGCAACCTGCCCTACAAATCCGAGATCGCGCCGCTTTTGATCGTCATCCGGCTCGAGGAATACAATTACCCGGCGGCGACCGCGACCGCGGCGATCATGCTGGCGCTGTCGTTCCTCATGCTGTTGATCGTCAATCTGGTGCAGACATGGAGCCGCAAGCGCTATGGCTGATCCCGAGATCAAATCCTACGAACCGTTCCATGAAAGCCGCTCGGCAGCGGTAACCGAAAGCCGGTCGGCACGGGCCGTGCTGATGACCGTCGTCTTCGTCTTTCTCGCCATCTTCCTGTTGCTGCCGCTGATTATCGTCTTCAAGGAAGCCTTCGCCAAGGGCGTTGGCACCTACCTGGAATCGCTGAGCGACGCGGACACGCGTTCGGCTATCCGCCTGACCTTGCTGGTGGCGGCGATCTCGGTACCGCTCAACATCGTCTTCGGCATCTCGGCCGCCTGGGCGATCGCCAAGTTCGAGTTCAAGGGCAAAGCCTTCCTGACCACGCTGATCGACCTCCCCTTCTCGGTTTCGCCCGTCATTTCGGGTCTGGTCTACGTGCTTCTGTTCGGCGCTCAGGGGTTGCTCGGCGAGTGGCTGAAGGCACATGGCATCCAGATCTTGTTCGCAGTGCCGGGCATCGTGCTGGCCACCGTCTTCGTCACCTTCCCCTTCGTTGCCCGCGAACTGATCCCGCTGATGCAGGAACAGGGCAATGGCGACGAGGAAGCCGCCCTTTCGCTTGGCGCCAATGGCTGGCAGACCTTCTGGTACGTGACCTTGCCCAATGTCAAATGGGGCCTGCTCTACGGCGTGCTTCTGTGCAATGCGCGCGCCATGGGCGAGTTCGGCGCGGTTTCTGTGGTGTCGGGCCACATACGCGGCCTGACCAACACCATGCCGCTGCATGTCGAAATCCTCTACAACGAGTACAACGCCGCCGGCGCCTTCGCCGTCGCCTCGTTGCTTGCCGGGCTGGCGCTCGTCACGCTGGTCTTGAAAACACTGCTCGAGATGCGCTACGGCGCCGAACTCGCCGCGACGCGCGGGCATTAGAAGGTTCATTGCATGGAAGTTCGCGTTGCCAATGTGCGCAAGGAATTCGAGCGTTTTCCGGCGCTCCACGATGTCTCGCTCGACATCAAGTCGGGCGAACTGATCGCTTTGCTGGGCCCGTCCGGCTCCGGCAAGACGACCTTGCTCAGGCTGATCGCCGGGCTGGAGCGTCCGACGCGTGGAAAAATCTTCTTTGGTGACGAGGACGCTTCGCAGAAATCGATCCAGGAGCGCAATGTCGGTTTCGTCTTCCAGCACTACGCCCTGTTCCGCCACATGACGGTTGCCGACAATATCGGTTTCGGCCTCAAAGTGCGGCACGGGCCGACGCGGCCGCCGGCAGCGGAGATCCGCCGCCGTGCGTCCGAGCTTCTCGATCTCGTCCAGCTTTCGGGGCTGGAGAAGCGCTACCCCGCGCAGCTTTCGGGCGGCCAGCGCCAGCGTGTGGCGCTCGCCCGCGCCATGGCCATCGAACCCAAGGTGCTGCTGCTCGACGAGCCGTTCGGCGCGCTCGACGCGCAGGTGCGCCGGGAACTCCGCCGCTGGCTGCGGGAAATCCATGACGCCACCGGCCACACCACCGTCTTCGTCACCCACGATCAGGAAGAGGCGCTTGAGCTTGCCGACCGCGTCGTGGTTATGAGCCAGGGCCGCATCGAGCAGGTCGGTACCGCCGACGACATCTACGACACGCCGAACTCGCCCTTCGTCTACGGCTTTATCGGCGAATCGAGCTCCCTTCCGGTCAAAGTCGAGAATGGCGAGATCTGGCTGGCCGACCGTCCGATCGGATTGTCGGCGCCGCACGCGTCCGAGGGCGATGCGACGCTTTACTTCCGTCCGCACGATGTCGAACTGCTGGACGGCTGCAGCGGCTGCATCGCCGGCACCGTGGCCGCCAGCCGCCGCGTCGCGGGTACTCGGCGGGTCGAGCTCGAAATCGGCGGCGAGCGTCAGCGGGTCGAGATAGAATTGCCGATTGGTCATCCGGCGGCGCAGAAGAGCCGCGTGGCGTTCCGGCCTGGGCGCTGGAAGCTGTTTCCGACTGCATAGCGATCGGACCACTGTGAAATCTCGTCACCAGGGAATATCCTGGTCCAGTAGCGGTCGCTTACCCTTTCACTGGCCTTTCAACGACAACAACAAGATCATGGGATTTTTTGGGGAAGCCGCAAAGCCGTAGTACTCGTAAAAGGCTTTCGCTTCATCCGATATGGCGTGAACAAAAATTCCGCGAATCCTGAGGATCGTCGCGGCTTGACTGGAGCGCAGGACGGCGTCTTGCAGAAGCGCAGCGCCTACCCCTTTCCCTTGCCAGCTTGCATCCACCGCGAGACGTCCGAGCACAACCATTGGAATGGGATCTGGCATGTTGCGGCGAATAATGCCGGGCGCTTCCGCCAGATCAAGCCCGCCCGAAGACAAGCAATAGTAGCCGACAACGCGTGTGCGTTCCGCCATCACATAAGTACGTGATGCGCCACTGACCTGGTTGGCCCGTGCCCGACGGCGAAGCCATTGGTCGAGGCTTTCTGTTCCGCTTTGGAAAAGTTCGAGATCGTGGTCTTCGGCCAGCGGCGTGGGCGCCGACGGCATCAGTCCCGCCACGGCCTGGGCACGTTCATAAGGCGTGCAAAACCTTCCCCGCTTGGCGGTTCATCGAGGATGTCGAGATAATGCCGGTAACTCTCGGAATCCACCTTGATCAACGTTTGGTCGAGCAGCGTATCCTCGGCCGCACGATAAGCGGCGTCGATCATGAAGTCAGAGCGGGTTTTCCCGCGTATCTTTGCGGCACGGTCAATCAGTATGCGTATGTCCTCTCGGATGCGCAGATTGACAGGCTTGGCATGGGTTTCGGGTGCGGCTTTCGCCATGGAAGACTCCTTTCACTCATCATAACATGCCGCATACACAATGTGTATCCATTTGTCGCCTCTCTTCGGAAGAGACTGAAGAGGACGGCCTCAAAAAGATGATTCTACTTGAAAGAAAAACCTACGATGTGCCTGTTTGGGAAACGGTTTTCTAGCAACAGCCGCCAAGCCCTGAATCTATACCTCGCCGCTCCGCCGCACCCCGGCTATGGTCCGGTAATAGAGCATGACATCCGGAGCCTTTTCATGAAGCGATTTTTCATCGGCGTTGCCGTTGCCGCCGGCCTTCTCCTCGCATCCTCCCAAGCGTGGTCGGCCGACAAGCTGCTGAATGCCTCCTATGACGTCGGCCGCGAACTCTTCGTGCAGGTCAACAAGGCCTTCATCGCCAAGCACCCGGGTGTGAGCATCGACCAGTCTCATGCCGGCACGTCGGCGCAGGCGCGTGCCATCGCTGAAGGCCTCGGTGCCGATGTCGTCACCTTCAACCAGGTCACCGACGTCGACTTCCTGGTCAAGAAGGGCCTCGTCTCGGCCGACTGGCAGAAGGATTTTCCCGACAACGCCTCGCCCTTCTATTCGCTGCCTTCGTTTCTCGTCCGCGCGGGCAACCCCAAGCACATCAAGGACTGGAACGATCTCGTGCGCGACGACGTGCAGGTGATCTTCCCCAATCCGAAAACGTCGGGCAATGCGCGCTACACCTATCTCGCGGCCACCGCCTACGCCAAGGAAGCCTTCAAGGGCGACGACGCCAAGGTGAAGGAATTCATCACCAAGCTGTTCAACAACGTGCCGATCTTCGACACCGGCGGGCGCGCCGCGACCACCACCTTCGTGCAGCGCGAGATCGGCGACGTGCTGATCACCTTCGAATCCGAGACGCGCGGCATCCGCAAGGAATATGGCGACGACAAATTCGAGCAGGTCACGCCTTCCGTCAGCCTTCTGGCGGAATTCCCGGTAGCGATCGTCGACAAGGTCGCCGACGAGCATGGCACGCGCGATCTGGCCAAGAGCTATCTCGACTTCCTCTATACGCCCGAGGGCCAGGGCATCGCCGCCGACAATGGCTTGCGCGCACGCGACGCGGCTGTCGCGGCCAAATACAAGGCAGATTTTCCGGACGTGCGCCTGTTGACGGTGGAAGACGTCTTCGGCGGTTGGGACAAGGTCCAAAAGGAGCATTTCGCCGCCGGCGGCCTGCTCGACCAGGCTTATGGCAGCCGGTAAGTCTCCGCGTCCAGATAGAAAGATCAGGAAAGCCGGCCCGGTGGCCGGCTTTCCTTGTTTATGCAGCTGATAGGGCAAATTCGGCGCCCTTCGTGCAAAACGTTACAAAGAATCAACGCGTTTGTGCCTAACCTGCCCTCCAATGGCTTTGTTTTCGCGAAACGGCAGTGTGCGAAGGCAATGTTGTCATCATTTGCACACAAACAACCGCCAGATGCGGGGTGGTTGGGGCTTCAATGGGTTGACTCGGGCATGCTGACGAAAAAAGGCAAATACGGCCTGAAGGCCCTCGTGCATCTATCCAGTCTTCCACTTGGCCAATTGGCCTTCGTCAACGACATCGCCGTCGCCAACAACATCCCGAAGAAATTCCTGGACGCCATACTGGGCGAATTGCGCAACGCCGGCTTCGTCCAGAGCCGCAAGGGCAAGGAAGGCGGCTATCGTCTCGCCCGCCCCGCTTCCGAGATCAAGATCGGCCATGTCGTGCGCGTGCTCGACGGGCCGCTGGCGCCGATACCTTGCGCCAGCCGCACGCAGTATCAGCGCTGCGAGGATTGCGACGAGGCGACCTGCCAGGTCCGGCACATGATGCTGGAAGTGCGCCAGGCGATCGCCGAGGTACTGGACAACCGTAGCCTCGCCGCCATGCGCGATGCCGACAATGACGATTTCCCGGTCGAGTTGACATCCCAGATCTAGAGCCGGGTGGATGAGGCTGTCGAGGTTTACGAAATCCCGAAAAGCCGCCCGCAAGCGGCCATCGGCAGCCAGCTTTCGCATCGAGATCATCGCCGACGTCCTTGTCCCCGGATATGCCGAGGACGTGCGCTTTTTCAGCCGCAAGCTGGCTGATCCCGGCAGGCTCCGCCACTTCTCCACCAGGGACCTTCGCGAAAGCCTGGTTACCCTCTTCTACCTCGCGGTTGCGGCAGCGCTGCCGGTGCGCTGGTGGGCGCCGATCTGCGATTGGGCTTCCAGGTTTCGGTTGAAGCGCCATATGCGCAAGGATTTCCGCTTCTATGCCGCCGCAACGCGCGCGGTGCTCGGCGATGGCGTCGATACACGCAAGCTGTTCGAGGCATTGCTCACGGCGCGCCATCGCCGCCGCATGCAACTTGCCGCGCATCTGGTCGCCGGCCGTTGGACGCCGAAGATCCGGCTGGAAGGGCTCGAGGGCTTGCAGGCAGCCCTGCAACGCGGCCACGGCGCGATCCTCTGGTGCGATCAATTCACCGCCCAGACGATAATCGGCAAGCGCGCCATATACGAGGCCGGCATCGAAGCGCATCAGGTCAGCGTCAACACGCATGGCGTGTCCGAGACGGCATTCGGCCAGCGCTTCCTCAACCCGCCAATGGTTCATGTCGAGAACCGGTTCCTGAAAAGCCGGATCGCCTTCGACCGTGACGATGCCTATCAGGTCACCATCCGCATTCAAAAGATGCTGAAGCAGAACGGCGTCGTGATGATGACCAACACCATCCACGCCGGCTCGACCTTCACCGAAAGCGCCCTGGGCGAAAGCGGCTGGACGCACCTTGCCTCGGCACCGGCGAATTTCGCCGCTCGAGGCAAGACGGCCCTGTTTGCCATGTCGACTTTCGAGGTGGTGCCCTTCCGGGAATACCGCGCCGTCTTGAGCCCCGAACTGGTACCGGCGGCACCGGCGCTCCCGGCCGTGGACACAACCAGGGACGGAGCCAAGAACCTGGCCCTGCAGGCACACTACATCCTGCTGAAACGCGACCGCCTGCTGCAGGCGCTGAAGCTGTGCCCCGAGCAGATGATGTCCTGGTCGCGCCATGAGCGGTTGACAGAGGCTCAGGGCGGCGGCGGTGTCGGTTTCGAGGAGAGCTCATGACCGGCGCATCGAGCGCATTGCCTGGGCGACGAGTTCGCCGATCGGCCGCGTCGCGTCGAGCGTCAATGCCCGTTCATCTTGGCCCGGCGATTCCAGGATGGCGAACTGGCTGTCGACCAGGCTTGCCGGCATGAAATGGCCCTTGCGGCTGGCGACCCGCTGCCTTGCCGTCGCCGGGTCGATCTCCAGGTAAAGGAAAGTGATGTCAGGGCAAAAGCCGTGCAGGCGCTCGCGATAGCCGCGCTTCAGCGCCGAGCAGGCTGCAACTACGCCCTGTCCTTTGCCGATAGAGACCGCGATGTGCTCGCCGATCGCGTCGAGCCAGCCTTCGCGCAGCTGGTCGGTGAGCGGTTCACCACGCGCCATACGCGCCACATTCTCCGGCGGATGCAGCCTGTCACCCTCGATGAAGACGGCACCCAGCGCGTCGGCCAGCGCGATACCGACGGCTGACTTGCCGCAGCCGGCAACGCCCATCACCACGATGGCCGAAGGCGCCAAACCGGAAGCGCCCGTCGGCGCCTGCGCTGCGTCTTCGCCCACTGTCAGCGGCTCGCCGGCGCGCGACCGTAAAGAAGGAGCATGGCGACGATGACGACGCCATAGATGATCTGCCGTCCCGCCTCCGGCATCTGCATGACCGACAGGATGGATTGCAACAGTGTGATCAGGATCACGCCGGCGACCGTGCCGAGATAGGAGCCGCGCCCGCCCAGGATCGAGGTGCCGCCGAGCACGACGGCCGCGATCGACGGCAGTAGATAGGCGTCACCCATCGATTGCGCCGCCTTGGAGGCGTAGCCCGCCAGCAGCACGCCGCCAAAGGCGGAGAGCCCGCCGGAGACAGCGAAGGCGATCATCACCACGCGTCTTGTGTCGATGCCTGAGAGATAGGCGGCGCGCTCGCGGTTGCCGATGCCATAGACCGCGCGGCCAAAACCGCTGCGGGTCAGCACGAACACCATCGCGGCCCCGATCAGCGCCCAGATGATGACTGCATTGGGCACACCCGGAATGGTGAACCCAGTGGCGAGGTAGCGCATGGCGCCGGTGGCCGAATCCTGCGGCGAGAAGCCGCCGGTGTAGACCACCATCAACCCTTGCGCGACAGCGTTGGTGGCGAGCGTGATGATCATCGAGGGAATGCGCAGATAGGCGACGCCGATGCCGTTGACGATACCGATCAGCACGCCGCAGAAGATGCCGAACGGGATAGCCAGCGCCACGCCTGCCGGGCCGTAGGCGGCCGCCGCACAGGCCATCATCGCACCCGCCGCCACCGACCACGGCACCGACAGGTCGATCTGGCCGAGCAGGATGACCAGCATCATGCCGGTGGCGATGACGCCGAGGAACGAGGCCACCTTGAGCTGCTGCAAGAGATATTCAGGCGACAGGAAGCTGCGCGAATAGAGGCTGCCAACCAACAGCAGCACCACGATGCAGGCAAAGGCGGTCAGCACCGCCGGATCGGCGCGGCGGATGAATTTCGGCATGCGGCCGGCAATGCCGCCCAAGGTCGTCTCGCTCACAGGAACCACTCCAGCCGGTTGCGGACCCGAAACAGGGCGAAGGCGCCGAGGCTGACGGCGACCAGCAGGATAACGCCCTGGAACAGCGGCTGCCAGAGCGGATCGAAGTCGAAGACGAACAACAGGTCGCCGATGGTGCGGAAGGCCAGCGCGCCGAAGATGGCACCGATGGCGCTGCCCTTGCCGCCGAACAGCGAAACACCACCCAGCACGACCGCCGCGATCGAGAACAGCGTATAGGCGTTGCCGCTGGCATAGGCGGCCTCCCCCGTATAGGTGAAAAACGTCAGGAACAGTCCGCCGATCGCGGCCAGCAGCCCCGCAAGCGTGTAAGCGGAGAACTTGCCGCGCCTTATCGGCACGCCCGACATGTAGGCAGCCGTTTCCGAAGAGCCGGCCGCGTAGGCGGCGCGGCCGAGTACAGAGCGGCTGAACGGTACCCAGATCAGCAGAACGACCGCCAGCAGCACGACCAGGCTTGCCGGCACCAGATCGAACAGACGTCCTGTCATAGCATCGGCCAGATCCTCGTTGACCGAGCCGCCCGGAAAGGGCCGCAGCAAAAGGCCGATGCCGTAGTAGACCGCGCCGGTGGCGATGGTCGCGACGATCGGCTGCAGCCTTCCATAGATCACGATGGCGCCGTTGATCGCGCCGCACAAAAGTCCCGCCACCAGCACGGCGACGACGCCGAGCGTCGTCTGCATCGGCGTGCCCACCACCAGCCAGGAGGCCAGACAGTTGGTGAGCAGGAATATCATGCCGACGGACAGGTCGATGCCGGAGGTGATCACGACCAGCGTCTGCGCCATGGCGACGAAGGCAAGCAGCACGCCCTTGTTCGCCGCCGTCTGCACGACATTGGCGGTGAAGCCCGCCGGATGGTTCGAGGTGTAAATGACGAACATGACGATGAAGATGCCGAGCGCCAGCAATGTTCCACGCTGCTCGGCCAGCCAGTAACGCCAATCCTTCACGCTTCCGCTCCCAGGCCCACCGGGCTCTCCTCGCCATGGATGTTAAGCGCGCTCGATATCAGCGCCCTTTCGGTGATCTCGGCGCCGACCAGTTCGCGTTTGACCGCGCCGTCATAGAGAACCAGCACCCGGTCGCAGCATCCGATCAGCTCGTCATAGTCGGTCGAATAGAACAGGATCGCCGCGCCCGCGTCCGCCAGCTTGCGCATCAGCTGATAGATTTCCTGCTTGGTGCCGACATCGATGCCGCGCGTCGGATCGTTGAGCAGGATGATGCGCGGCTGGCGCATCAGCCATTTGGCTATGACTACTTTCTGCTGGTTGCCGCCCGACAGCGCGCCAACCGGAATATCGAGGCCCGCCGTCTTGATCGCCAGAAGGCCGACCATGTCGTCGATCAGCCGCTGTTCGGCGGCGCGGTCGATAATGCCGCCTTTGGACAGCCGGTCGAGTGCGGCGAAGGACAGGTTTTCGCGCACCGTCATCGGCAGCATCAGGCCTTCGGTCTTGCGGTCTTCCGGGATGAGCGCCATGCCGATGCCGTCCTCGCGGGCCGCCGCCGGGCTGGTGATCGTCGCCGGCTTGCCGTCGATCAGCACTTCGCCCGAGAGGCCACGCAGCACACCGAAGAAAGCAAGCAGCAATTCGCGCTGGCCCTGGCCATCGAGCCCGCCGAGGCCGACCACCTCGCCTGCCCTAACCGTCAGCGAGATGCTATCCAGCCGGTCGGCCCAGGACAATTTGCGCGCCTCGAGCCTGGGGGCGGCGCTGGCCGGTGCCGCCGGCGGCTTGGGCGGAAAAATATGGCTGTACTCGCGGCCGATCATCAGCTCGACCACCTCGTTGTCGCTCTTCGAGCCGGCCTTGTAGCTGGCGACATTGCGGCCATTGCGGAACACCGTGCAATGGTCGGCCAGTTCGGCGATCTCGTTCATGCGGTGCGAGATGTAGAGCAGCGCCAGCCCTTCCGAGCGCAGCCGCTTCAGCACGCCGAAGATCTTCGCGACATCCGCTGCCGTCAGCGCCGACGTCGCCTCGTCGAGGATGAGAATGCGTGGTTTGCGCGCCAGCGCCTTGGCGATCTCCACCATCTGCCGGCGCGACAGCGGCAGGTCCTTGACCAGCGCCAGCGGATGGATGTCGGCGGCGCCCGCGCGGGCAAGCGCGTCCTCGGCGATCCGGCGCTGCGCCTTGCGATCGATCATGCCGAAGCGTTTGGGCGGATCCGAAATGACGATATTGTCGGCGACGCTGAGTTCGGGGATCAGCGACAATTCCTGGAAGATGCAGACGATGCCGGCCTTGTTCGCCGCACCGGGCGAAGCGAAGGTCACTTCGCGCCCATCCAGCATCATGCGGCCTTCGTCGGGCGCCACGACACCTGCCATGACCTTGATCAATGTCGACTTGCCGGCGCCGTTTTCACCGAGGATGGCGTGGATGCTACCGGTGGAAACCGTCAGCTCGGCCTTCTCGAGTGCCCGCACGCCGCCATAGCGCTTGGAAATGCCTTCCATGCGAAAGAGTGGAGCCGCACCGTCCATCAACCCTCCCCGGGGCAATCATGGGATTTCGGGGCTGGCGCCGCGGGTTAACCCGTGGCGCCAGCGATAGCAGTGAGCCTACTGGTTTTCCTTGGTCTGGCCCATGATTTCCTGGGCACTGAAATTGATGCCGCAGGTCGGGAAGGAGTTGCCGACGAAGAAATTGTCGGACTGGTCGGGGAAGAAATCCTGGCCTGCCTTGAAGTTCGGATCCTCCACGATGGCCAGCGGCAGCTTCACCGATTGCGGCACGACATTGCCTTCGAGGGCCGCGATTGCCGTCTTGATTGCCACGGCCACCTGGGCGGGGCCGGTGCCGGCGGAAGAGCACTTCAAGCCGTCGCCGGCATGTGCGGCGCAGAACTTGCGAAAACCGTTCTCCGTCTCGCCGCCGAACGGAACGAATGGATGCTTGGCATCCATCATCGCCTGCACGATGCCGGTGTCGCCGCCCTGCCCGGTGATGCCGTCGAAGGGTCCGTTGGTGGCAATCGCGTCCGCCGTAGCTTTCTGGGCAACGCCGTCGTCCCATTTGCCGACCACCTCGGTGACTTCCCATTTCTTGCCCGAGCCGTCGAGCACCTCGTGGATGCCGGCATGACGGTCCGTGTCGACGGAAGTGCCGGCGACGCCGCGCACTTCGAGCACCTTTCCGCCGTTCGGAACATGTGAGACCAACCACTTGCCCCACAATGCGCCAAGGCCCTTCTGGTCGACATTGACGTTGATGGCATCCTTGGTGTCGAGAATGTTGTCGAACGCGACCAGCACGACCCCGGCCTCCCTGGCGCGCTTGATGACTGGCCCGAAGGCGGTCGGGTTCTGCGCGTTGACGACGATGGCGTCAAAGCCGGAATCGATGAAATTGTTGATCGCGGAGATCTGCGCCGGGACGTCCTCACCGGTCGAGACAACCTTGAATTCCTTCAACTTCTTGGCGACATCCGGCTGTGCGGCATAGGCCTTGGCGGTCTGCACCATCTGGATACGCCAGGTGTTGGCGATATAGCCGTTGGCGAGCGCAATGCGATATGGGCCGGCCTTCTTGGGGAACTTGAAGAATTGCGTATCGGCTGCCCATGGGGCGAAGCAGCCCGGCTCGGCTGCCGGCCCCTTGACGATTTCTGGGCCTGCGGCCATCGCCGCTGAGCTCAACATGACGAATGCAGTGGCGGCAACGATGCCACCAACGAGTGACTTGATCATCGATATTCCTCCCAGTTGCAGTTCTGACTTGTTTGTTTAGCTGCGGTACAATGACGTTCGCCCAAGCACCTCCTACCCTGGCTCGCCATGCATGTCAGGTGGCCAGCGCCGGCCTGATCCCTCCTTTGTTGCTTCCTTAAGCAGCGCCGAAAGTATCATATTATCAATAATAAACAAGGAAAATGCTGTCGCTTATGTATAATAAACAGCGGTTCGACTTCGCGCTGGCCCGAATGGTAGCGCTACCAAGAATGTCTGTAAAGGCTGATTTCAGCAGGTTCTAAAATGTTTCAACGTGCCGTGCTCTCGCGCTGCTTCAGCTCGAAACCGAGGTCTACGACCCGCTGCTCTGGCCTGTTGCCGCCAATTGCCGCCAGCGCCATGGCCACCGCGCGCCTGCCGATTTCGTAGCGATGGGTGCGGACACTGGTGATCGAGGGAAAAGCCACCTGCATCATGTCGAGATCGTTGAAGCCGACAATGCCGATGGTCTTCGGCACGTCGATCGAAGCGCGATGGCATTCGAACAGCACACCGAGCGCGATGTCGTCGTTGTTGCAGAACACGCCGTCGAGCGTCGGCATCTTGGCAAGGGCATCGCGGAACAGTTCGCGGCCAAGCGACACGCTGGAAAGCACCGGCGTGGTGGTAATCAGGCGCGGGTCTAGCAGCCCGGCCTTCTCCATCGCCACCCGGTATCCAGCAAGGCGCCGCTGCGAGCGCGGGTCCATGCGCGCACCGATGAAACCGATCCGGCGATACCCCGCCTCGATCAGGTGCTCGGTCGCCGTCCTGCCGCCGTCGAGATGCGAAAAGCCGACCATCATGTCCACGGGATCGGGCCCGGTCTCCATCACCTGGACCACCGGGCAACCGGCATTCTCCAACAGTTTTCGCGAGGTGGGCGTCTGGTCGATGCCGGCGACGATCAGCGCTGCCGGCCGCTGGGAGCCAAACAGCTGCAGCAGACGCTCCTCCTCCAGCCCGGAATAATGCGTGTTGCCGAGCTGGATGCGGAACGGGCTGTCCGACAGGCTGTCATAAATGCCGCGCACCACCTCCGCGAAGACATTGTTGGTCAGCGAGGGCACCAGCACACCGAACACCTCGGCGCGCGCCGAGGCCAATGCGCGTGCGTTGGGATCCGGCACATAGCCAAGCTCTTCGACGGCGGCCATGATCTGGCGGCGCAACTCCTTGGAAACGCGTTCCGGCTCGCGCAGCGCGCGGGAAACGGTGATGGCGCCGACGCCGGCCTTGTGTGCCACATCCGATAGGGTTGGGCGGCCACCGCCCCGGCGCGAGCGCGGCTTGATCAAGGCCTTGGCCCATGCGCATGGCCATCGAACCGCGCGCCCAATGCGATCTTTCCAGCTGTCGCCATCTCACCGGCCTGTTGCCGCACCCATCCGCCTTGGCGTCGCGCAGTGACTGCCTGTTGTCAAGCCGAGCCACCGAATGGCTGTGCCAGACCTTCGCCTTAGGCGGCCGCGACAGCTCTGTGCCTCGCCTTCCACATGAACAACCCGATCGCCAGTATGTTCAACAGATTCCAGGCGATGCCGTTCAGGAACGCGGCGGCGTAGGAGCCGGTCAGGTCGTAGATCCAGCCCGACATCCAGCCGCCGATCGCCATGCCGAAAATCGTCGCCATCATCACGATGCCGATGCGCTGGCCGGCCTCCTTGGCGGGCAGATATTCGCGCACGATGATCGCATAGCAAGGCACGATACCGCCCTGCGACAGGCCGAAGACCAGCGACACGACATAGAGCGAGGCGAGCCCGTCGAACGGGATATAGAACAGCAATGACAGGCATTGCAGCACGGAGCCGATAAGCAAGGTTTTGACGCCGCCGATGCGGTCGGCGACAAAGCCGGACGCAAGCCGGCTGACGACCCCCGCCGCCATCATGATGGACAGCATGTCGGCGCCATGCGCCATGCCGTAGCCAAGATCCATGCAGTAGGCGACGATGTGCACTTGCGGCATCGACATCGCCACGCAGCAGCCCAGTCCCGCGACGACCAGCAGGACCTGCATTGCCGCCGGCGACATTGGAATCGGCTGCACCGGCCGGCTTCCGGGCGAGCCGGCGGCCGTCGCTTCCGGAGCGCCGCGACGCAGCAACAGCACAAGCGGCACCATGGTGACGAGGCAGAAGACGCCGATGCCCGCATAGGTGAAGCGCCAGCCTTCTGCCTTGATCAGCGTCGGCATGATCGTGGGCCAGATCGCTCCGGCAAGGTAGTTGCCGGCCGCCGCCGCCGTGACGGCGACGCCGCGGCGGCGATTGAACCAGTGCGAGATATCGGCGATCAGCGGCCCGAAGATCACCGATGTGCCGACACCGATCAGCACCCCCTGGGCAAGGGTGAATTGCAGGATCGATGTCGACAGCGCGGCGAGCACGAGACCGGCGGAGAGCGCGATCGAGGAGAACAGCGCCGGGATCCAATAGCCCATGCGGTCGATGGCGCGGCCGACCAGCACATTGCCGGCGGCGAAGCCCACCATGGTCGCGGTGTAGGGCATGGATGCCGCGGCGCGGTCGACGCCGAACTCGGCCTGTACCGCCGGCAGCACCACGACAACGGCCCACATGCCGACCGCACCGATCGTCGCCAGCAGCATCGAGATGGCAAGGCGCATCCAGGCGTAGGAACTGTCGATGCCGGGACTGGGCCGGCTCAAGTCGGTTCGCGTCAAAGGCGTTTCCTGTCGGCGGTCTCAACCGCTGCTGTTTTGACCACTATCGACGCATTCTCGGCGCACAGCAGCGCCACAGCGGGCAAATCCGTGGCTCCAGGCCGATACGAATGCGGGAACCGACGCCGATATCTGGAGTTTCCGATCAGCAACACCGCAAAGGAGTCCAGCCGTGACCGCCACCAAGCAGAAATGGTCGGCCGAGGTGACCGAGCACAGCAATGCGATGGATCTCGAGGAGCACGTCTTCGAATCCGACGACGCCAAGAAGATCGCCGCCTCGCTCAAGCGTTCGGCCGAACACAGCCACCGTCGCAAGGCCGAACCCTTCCAGTCCGCCATGTCGATGCTGAATTTCTACATCAACAGGGCCGGAAAAAACCTGCCCGCGGCGCGCAAGAAGATCCTCGAAGACGCCAAGGACGAACTGCGCACCGCATTCGGGCGTCCAAAGGAGGATTAGCCACCCTCGCCCGCCAATGGCTCCTCAAGCTGCTTCTTCAGCCCTTCAAAACGAGGTGAGGAACGTGCCGGTTGTCCAGCCGGCCGGCGTCCTATTGTTTGATCTCGGGTTCGACGAGCTTGGCCAGGTTCCGTAGCGATTCCTGCCAGCCGAGATAGCAGGCCTCCGCGGGAATGACGTCCGGGATGCCAGCCTGAGTGATGTTCACTTCGGTGCCCACGGACACTTTCTTCAACGTCACCGTCACCTCGATCTCGCCGGGCAGGTTGGGATCGTCGAACCTGTCGGTGTAGCGCAGGAGTTCGCCCGCAACGAGCTCGACATACTCACCGCCGAACGAGTGGCTGTCGCCGGTGGTAAAATTGCGGAACGACATCTTGAACGTGCCGCCGACCTTGCCCTCGAAGTGATGAACCGTGCAGGTGAAGCCGTTCGGCGGAAGCCATTTGGCAAGCGCGTCGGCCTCGAGGAACGCGCGGTAGACCTTCTCCGGGCTGGTGGTCAGAACGCGGTGCAGACGTACGGTGCTGGGCATGTCAAATTCTCCTTGCTGGTTTCCCGTTCGACACCCCAAGGACGGGTGCCACACAGCCGATCCGACACTAGCTCTCGAATTTTTTGGCGGTGCCGGCCTGAATTGCTTCGACGGCCTGCAAGACGGAAACACCCGCGTGCCGAATGGCTTATCGGTGAATCCTACCGCGAACGGATGACGTTGTCGGTATTGGCCAGCAGCTTGCGCACGGCATTGCGCGCCGCATCGGGCCGTTGCAGGCGGATATTCTTTTCGATTGCCTCATGCATCTTCTGGGCGAGCTGCAAATCGTCGAGTTCCCGGGTCGTGTAGGTGAACAAATGATCGAAGGCGGATTCGATCAGCACGCCGAGCGGGACCAGTAGGTCGTTGCCGGAGGCACGCAGGATGGCGAGGTGGAAGCGGGTGTCGGCGCGGGTCCGTTCCTGCAGACTTTTCGCCTCGCCCATCTCGCGGCAGGCTTGGCTGATCTCGGCCATCTGCTCGTCGGTCCGCCGCATGGCGGCGAAGGCCGTCGCTTCCGGCTCGATGATGTGGCGAAATTCCTGCACCGTCCTCAGGAACACCTCGCGGTCGGGCGACGTCGCGTACCAGGCAAGCACATCGCGGTCGAGCAGGTTCCAACGTTCCTTCGGTTCGACCCAGCTGCCGATCTTGGGGCGCGATGCCAACAGGCTCTTGGCCATCAGCATCTTGATCGCCTCGCGCACCGCCGACCGGCTGACGCTGAAGGTCTCCGACCATTTGGCTTCATTGGGCAGGATGGTGCCGGGCGGATAGTCGCCGCGCACGATCCGCAGACCAATCTCGCTCGCCAGCGACGTATGCACGCTGGAGCCGGGAATGCGCGCCGCGTCGGGCCGGCGAACACCGACCGGGCGCTCGACAGCTACAGCCTTTTTGGGCGATTTTTCCTTGTTCGGTCTCGCGTCCCGCATGGGCTCCAAAAAGGCCGGTTTACGGAAGCTGTCAAGCGCGGTGCGGGCGTTGGGCCGCAAAGCCGGCTTCTATGCACAACCCAGCCGCGATTCGACCACGCTCAGGCGGTCTTGACGTATTTGCGCCAGCTATGCTCGGGCCGGAAGCCGAGCATGTCGCGCGCCTTGCGGTTCGACAGCAGCGTCTCGTATTCGCCGAGTTCGCCCTTGACCGGCACGCCGGGATAAAACCGCTTCAGGAGTTCGGCCGTCGGCAGATCGGACGAGGTGTCGTCATTGGCGGCGTTGAACGCCTGGTAGCCCAGCCCATCTTTCTCAATGGCGCGCTGCGTGATCTGGCCAAGGTCGCGCGCGTCGATGTAGCTCCAGGCGATCCGTTTGCGAAAGCCCGGATCGGCGAACCATTTCGGAAACAGCGAATACTCGTGCGGCTCGATGACATTGCCGATGCGCAAGGCATAGATGTCCGTGCCATTACGCTGCGCGAAAGCGCGCGCCGTCTTCTCGTTGACGATCTTGGACAGCGCATAGCTGTCCATCGGATCGACGTCATACTCCTCGTCGAGCGGGAAATGCGTGGGGTCGCGCGGCTCGTTGGCGAACACCAGGCCGTAGGTCGTCTCGCTGGAAGCGATGATCACCTTGCGGATGCCGAGCTTCACCGCGGCCTCGATGACATTGTAGGTGCCCATCGCGTTGATGCGGAACACCTCGTTGTCGGGCGTGATCATGATGCGTGGAATGGCGGCGAAATGCACCACGGCGTCGACCGGCTGCGGCCGCAGCGACGGATCGAATTCGTGCAGCCCCATATAGCTCGACAGCGCGTTGAACACCTGGCCGCTGTCGGTGATGTCGGTGATCAGCGTGCGCACCTTGGGATTGTCGAGCGGCCTGGTGTCGATGTTGAGCACCTGGCAACCCTGCTCCACCAGATATTGCACGACGTGGCGCCCAGCCTTGCCGCTGCCGCCGGTGAACATGATCCGCTTCGTCATTCTGGTCTCCACGAAAGTCCTAGGATTGACGTGTATTGTCAGACAATATTGCTTTCTGCAACCGTATATGGCTAAAACGGCGGCGACATTATCGATAATCACAGACAGGACAGACAGCATGAACACGACCGCCAGCAGCGAGAAGATCGGCTTTGTCGGCCTTGGCCTGATGGGTCACGGCATCGCCAAGAACATCGTCGACAAGGGGTATTCCCTGACATTTCTCGGCCGCAAGAACCGCAAACCGGCGGAGGATCTTCTCGGCCGAGGCGCTCATGAGGCGTCGACCTCCCGCGACGTGGCGGCGGCATCCGATATCATCTTCATTTGCGTCACCGGCTCGCGCGAGGTCGAGGCCATCATTCGCGGCCCCGGCGGGCTCAAGGAGGGTTTGAAGAACGGTTCGGTCGTCGTCGACTGCTCGACCTCCGATCCGGTCTCGACGGTGTCGCTCGCGGCAGAACTCAACGCGCTTGGCGTCGATTATGTCGACGCGCCGCTCAGCCGCACCCCGAAGGAAGCCTGGGAAGGCACGCTCGACGCCATGGTCGGCGCGCCCGACGCCGTCTTCGCCAGGGTCAAGCCGGTGATCGACACCTGGGCCGGCCGCATCGTCCATATCGGCGACACCGGCGATGGCCACCGCATGAAGCTGCTCAACAATTTCATCTCGCTGGGTTATGCCGCGATCTATTCCGAGGCATTGGCACTGGCGGAGAAGGTCGGCATCTCGCCGCCGCGTTTCGACAGCGTCATCCGCAATGGCCGCATGGATTGCGGCTTCTACCAGACATTCATGCGCTGGACGCTGGAAGGTGATCGCGACGCCCACAAATTCACCATCGCCAACGCCTTCAAGGACCTGACCTATCTGGAATCGATGGCGGGTGCGGCCGGCATCGCCAACCCGCTCGGCAACGCCACCAAGAACTCCTTCGCCGGCGCCCACGCAACCGGTCCGGCCGAGCAGTTCGTGCCGATGCTGGCCACGCACATCGCCAAAGTGAATGGTGTCGACCTGATGCCGATGAAGGACGGCAAGAAGCAGACGATCTGAGACCCGAACCGCCGGCGGGCCCTTACCGCCGGCCCCTTCCGATCCCCTCATCGGTGTCGGCGAGCAGCTTGTGCACGGCGCTACGCGCCGCGGCTGGCCGCTGCAGGCGGATGCTCTTTTCGATCGCCTCGTGCAGTTTCTGTGCCCGCCGCTGATCGCCGACCTGGCGCGTGGTGAAGACGAAGAGATGGTCGAGCGCCGATTCGATCAGCACGCCGAGCGGCACCAGAAGGTCGTTGCCCGAGGCCCGCAGGATGGCCAGGTGAAAGCGCGTGTCGGCACGGATGCGCTCGGGCAGGTTGGCCGCCTCGCCCATCTCGCGGCAAGCCAGGCTGATCTCGGCCATCTGCTCGTCGCTGCGCCGCATGGCGGCGAAGGCGGATGCCTCCGGTTCGATGATGTGGCGGAACTCCTGAACCGTGCGCAGAAACGCCTCGCGATCCGGAGCGGTCGCGTACCAAGCCAGCACGTCGCGGTCGAGCAGGTTCCATCGCTCCTTGGGCTCGACCCAGCTGCCGATCTTGGGGCGCGACGCCAAAAGGCTCTTGGCCATCAGCATCTTGATCGCCTCGCGCACCGCCGAACGGCTGACATTGAAGGTTTCGGCCCATTTGGCTTCGTTGGGCAGGATGCTGCCAGGCGGATAGTCGCCGCGCACGATCCTGAGGCCAATCTCGCTGGCGAGCGAGGCATGGACGCTGGACCCGGCAAAGTGCGCCGCTTCCGCCCTACGCACGGCTGCTGGGTCGCGACTGGCTTGCGCCTTGGCCCGGCCGGCTTTTCTTTTTGCCTTCTCGTCCGGCATCCACGTTCCAATAGGTCGGCCGCCCGTCACCCGCATTGATCTAAACCCGCGCGGCGCACCGATCCGTTGCCGAAAATCCAAACCACGGACGCGTCAAAGCCGGAGCCCGTTGCCCCAACCAAGGCGTCCCGTTGAAGAATTGGAGGAAACGGGGCGCTCGTTGGCGAGCGCCCCGAAATCGCGGCCTACTTCTGGATGCAGGTGTCGACCGTGTCCTTGGTGCATTCGTCGAGACCGGTGAACACCGGATCGTCGACTTTCTTGCCTTCGATCAGGTCGATCATCACCGATGGCGCCTTGTAGCCCATTTCGAAGGGCCGCTGGCCGACCAGCGCGGTGACAAGGCCATCCCTGGCGATCGCCACCTCGTCGCCGATCGTGTCGGCGGCGCCGATGACGAAGTCGTTCTTGGCCAGCCGGTCCTTCAGAGGTCCGACCAGATCGCGATAGGGCTGCGGCGCGCCGAACAGCGGCCAGCCGCCCATGATGCCGAACGCATCGAGCTTGGGGTTGGCGGCGAGGATGTCGGTCATCGCCTGAACGCCCTTGGCGCCGTCGTCATTGGTGAACACCGGGCAGCCGGCGACTTCTGTCCAGCCGCCTTCGCCGGCAAGTGCCTTGAGGCCTTCCTTGCCAGTCAGCGCGTCGCGCATGCCTTGCGCGCGACGCAGGATGTTGTCCGCCGCGGGATTGCCCTCGATGGTGCAGATCGTGCCACCATTCGGCTTGGCCTTCTTGATGTACTCGCCGATCTTCTTGCCCATCAGATAGTTGTCGGTGCCGAGATAGGTCTTGCGCAGTGCCGCGTCTTCCTTGGCGAGGTCGGCGTCGACGGTCATGATCGGGATCGTCGGATTGGCGCTCTTGATCGTCTGCGCGATCAGCGGTGCGTTGGACGGCGAGATCGCCATCGCCACCGTGTCGGCCTTGCTCAGCATATCCTGCACGATCTGCGCCTCGCCGGCCTCGTCGGAAGTCGACGCCGGGCCGGTGTAGAAGCATTCATATTTCGAGCTGGCGTTTTCCTTGTTCCATTTTTCGCAGCCCTGGTGAATGGCTTCGAAGAATGGATTGTCGAGACCTTTCACCACGATGACGAGTTGCTTCTTGGCCAAAGCCGGCCCGGCGCCCAACGCCATGGCGGCGACGGCGGCGAGCAATACTGTTTTCCTCATGTCAGTCCTCCCTTGGAAACAGACGGACACGGCGTGCCCGCCACACAAACCAGCCAGATGCGAGATGACTGAGACGCGTGCGCTCATTCAATCCGGCCAGGCCGATAAGCATTTTCAGATGCGACCAGCCCGGCAACGACACTGGCAAGATCGCCAAAACCTTTGTGCCGGTGGCGTCGCCGATGGCGTCGTCAAAGCCGGCACGTCTTCCTCCGACGCTCAACTAATATCGGCTTGCCGCCAACGTCAATGCTATTTGTCCTACAAAACGGATTTTTCAAAAACAGCACGGCACTATTCGTCTGACAATTGCCTGTTCGACAATTGACGCCCGCGACGCCATTCGCGTAAATGACGGCATCGCTGTCCTCGGGAGGAGCTGGGGAAAGCCAATGGAAGCCGTCGCCTGTCCGCGGGCGGATGGGCCAGGCATGGGAGGCAAAGACTGGTGGCGGTTCTCGAACTCACCAACATCTCGAAGCATTTCGGCGCCATCCAGGCTGTCAACGACGTGTCGCTGTCGATCGAACCAGGCCAGGTCGTCGGCCTGATGGGCGACAATGGCGCCGGCAAGTCGACGCTGGTCAAGATGATAGCCGGCAATTTCCGGCCGAGCCATGGCACGATGCGGATGGACGACAAGGAACTGATCCTGCACAAGCCGGTCGAGGCGCGCCAGCACGGCATCGAGATCGTCCACCAGGACCTGGCGCTCTGCAACAATCTGACGGCGGCGGCCAATGTCTATCTCGGCCGCGAACTGCGCCGCGGTGTCGGCCCGTTCCGCATCCTCGACTATGCCTCGATGTACAAGCGCGCCGGCCAGATCTTCGCCGAGTTGAAATCCGAGACCCGCCCGCGCGACCTCGTCAAGCAGATGTCGGGCGGCCAGCGTCAGGCGGTGGCGATCGCCCGTACCATGCTGTCGCAGGCCAAGATCGTGCTGATGGACGAGCCGACGGCGGCAATCTCGGTCCGGCAGGTCGCCGAAGTGTTGAACCTCATCCGTCATCTGCGCGACCAGGGCATCGCCGTTGTACTGATCAGCCACCGCATGCCCGACGTCTTCGACGTCGCCGACCGCGTCATCGTCATGCGGCGCGGCAGGAAGGTCGCCGACAAGGCGATCGCGTTGAGTTCGCCCGAGGAGGTTACCGGGCTGATCACCGGCGCTATCGAGCAGGTGGCATGAGAATGGCGAACCCGGATTTCACCGCGCGTGGGCAGCGCAGGAAAGGTCTATAATGGCAGTCACCCTTGACCAGACGATCGCGCAGAAGCAGCACAGCTTCCTGTCGCGCCTGTTCTCCAGCCAGACTTTCTGGGTGGTGATCGCCGTCATCCTAGCCTGTATTTTCCTGTCCTTCGCCACCGACGCCTTCGCCACCTCGAAGAACCTCTACAACATCACCCGCAACATCACCTTCGTCGCCATCGTCGCGCTCGGCATGACCTTCGTCATCATCACCGGCGGCATCGACCTGTCGGTCGGCTCGGTGCTGTGCCTGTGCTCGATGGTGCTCGCCGTCACCATGCATGCCGGCTTTTCGATCGAGATCGGCATTCTGGCCTCGATCGCCACCGCGCTCGTCATCGGCGCCTTCAACGGCGTTTTTATCGCCTATCTGGGCTTTCCGCCCTTCGTGGTCACGCTCGGCATGCTGTCGATCGCCCGCAGCCTTGCCATGGTCGCCTCCAACAACACCGTCGTCTTCCAGTTCGGGCCGGACCACGACAAGCTTCTGGCGCTCGGCGGCGGCGCCTGGCTGTTCGGCATCGCCAATCCGGTGCTCTACATGATCATCCTGGCGCTGATCACCGGCTTCATCCTGCGCTGGACCAAATTCGGCCGGCATATCTTCGCCATTGGCGGTAACGAGCACGCCGCGACGCTGACCGGCGTCCCGGTGCGCCAGATCAAGGTCGCCGTCTACATGATCTCGGCGCTGTCGGCCGGCATTGCCGGCATCATCGAGACCGGCTGGCTCGGCGCCGTCACCACCAATCTCGGCAACGGCATGGAACTGCAGGTGATAGCCGCCACCGTCATCGGCGGCGCGAACCTCGCCGGCGGCGTCGGCACCGCCTTCGGCGCCATCGTCGGTGCTGCCCTCATCGAGGTGATCCGCAACAGCCTCGGCCTGCTTGGCATCAACGCCTTCTGGCAAGGCACCTTCATCGGCGGCGCCATCCTGCTGGCGGTTCTGTTCGACCGCATCCGCAATTTCAGGCGCAGCGACTGAGAGCGCGTCGTCGGAGCGTTGTTCGTTCCGGCTCTCCTATCCCTCAGTCTGAAAATCGGCTGAAGCCGACCTGCATTGGTAGCGGCCAACAGCCGCTACCTTGACGGATACCGAAAACCGGCCGCACAATCCCCCTGCGAGCGAAGGGAGGCCAGTCGCTTGCGGGAGGATATACCCATGACGGAAGCGATCAGGCTCTACTGGGGCCGGTTCGGACATGTTTCTGTCCTGAATGTCGCGAGCGACTTCGTCACCCATGCCCATGTCGAGGCACATCTGATCATCTGGCTCGAAGGCACCGCCGGCGAGATGACCATCGGCCGCGAGACGGTCCGCCTCGGCCAGGGCACTGCCGCCGGCATCAACTCGCTGCAGCCGCACAGCCACGTCCTGTCCCAGGACGGCAGGCCGGGCCTGTTCCTCGCCTTCTACATCGACCCGGACTGGGCGCGCCGGCGCCGCGACCTGCCGTCCAGCGCCCCGCTGTTCTCACAGGCGGCGATCGCGCTCGAGCCATGGCTGCACCAGGCCGCCGCCAGCCTGCTCGACCATCTCACCGACAATGAAAGCGTCGACGATATCGCCAATTACGAGATCGAGCGCTTCATCGACTCGGTGCTCGACGCCGCCGACGCCTCGGCGCCGCGGGAGGCGCGCGGCCGCATAAACACGATGCAGGATTTCCGCGTCCGCAAGGCGATCCAGCTGATGAAAGCCAATGTCTGCGAGCGCATCTCGTTCGACGATGTCGCCCGCGCCGTTGGCCTGTCCAGGCCGCATTTCTTCGCTCTGTTCAAGGAACAGACCAGTCTGACGCCCAACGTCTACTGGAACACGCTGCGCATGGAGGAAGCGGTGCGGCAGTTGCAATGGTCGCGGGAGCCGCTCATCTCGGTCGCCTGCAACCTCGGCTTCACCACGCAGGGTAATTTCTCGCGCTTCTTCCGCGATCATGTCGGCGTGCCGCCGACGCTCTACCGCGAGGCCGCGCGGGCGACGGCCTGACCGGGCGGCCGTCTGTTTTTCAGACTGGTTGATACGCGCCCGAGACGCATTGATAAGCGCCGCCCAATCAAGCGCCTTACCCTTGCCGCAACGATCATTCGGAAGGGAACATTTCATGGCGAAAGTCACCATCTCCAGCGTCATCGACGCGCCGGTCGAAAAGGTCTGGGCACGCATACGCGACTTCAACGGCCTGCCGGGCTGGCACCCGCGCATGGTCGAGAGCCATATCGAGGACGGCAAGCATGCAAACACGATCGGCTGCGTGCGCAACTTCCAGTTGGCCAGCGGCGCCCGCCTGCGCGAACAACTGGTCGACTTTTCGGATGACGATTTCCTGGTCAGCTATTCCATCCTCGAAACGCCGCAGCCGCTCACCAACCACAAGGCGACGCTGCAACTCAGGCGCGTCACCGACGGCGACCGCACCTATGCCGAGTGGACCGCCAGCTTCGACGCGGCCCCCGAGGAAGCGGACAAGCTGGCCGAGGGCATGGGAACCAATGTTTTTCAAGGCGGCTTCAATGCGTTGAAGAGCCATTTCGCCAGTCAGAACTGAAGGAGCGGGCCATGGCGCTGGCGCTGCAGACTTTTGCAACGGTAAAGGACGCGAATGCCGCGCTGAAGTTGGCCGGCACGCGCTATCTCGGCGGGGGTACACTCGTCGTCCGCGCGGCCAATGAAGGCGACGTCTCGGTCTCCGGCCTTGTCAGGTCGACCGACCCGGCCCTGTCGGCCATCAAGGTCCGCGGCGGCAAGATCCGCATCGGCGCCTCGGTGACCATGGCGGAGATCGCCCGCCATCCCGAACTCGGTGCCCTTGCCAAGGCCGCCCGCGCCGTCGGCGGCCCGGCGATCCGCAATATGGCGACCGTCGGCGGCAATCTGTTCGCGCCGGCGCCCTATGGCGATTTCGCCGTCGCCCTGCTGGCACTCGATGCAACGGTCGGCACCGATGACGGAGAAACACCCATCGAGACCTTCCTGGCCGGGCGTGACGATGGCCGCGCCATCGTCACGTCGGTCAGTTTCACGAAGGCCGGCAGCTTCCGCTTCCTCAAAGTGTCGCGGGTCAAGCCCAAGGGGGTCTCGGTGCTGAGCATCGCGATCGTTCTGGAACAGGCTGGAGGCGGGACCGTGTCGTCGGCGCGGATCGCGCTCGGCTGCATGGCCGATCGGCCGATGCGTGCCAAGGCAGCGGAAAAAGCGCTACTCGGCAGGACGCTCGACCCGGATGGCATCGCACCGGCGCTGGCAGCGGCGGGCGACGGCACTTCGCCCATCACCGATCCAATCGCCAGCGCCTGGTATCGCGCTGAAGTCCTGCCGGTCCACCTCGGCAGGCTGCTGCTCAGCTAATCACACGTGGGGGGCGCGCGCTTGCCCTGCGGGGCAGGCGCGCAAGGAGGAAGAATGGCAAAGGTCCCGGTTCAATTCACGCTCAATGGGTCTGAAAAGGCCGAATTCATCGACAGCGGCACGACGCTGCTCAACGCCTTGCGCGACAAGATCGGCGACACCTCGCCGAAGGGCGGCTGCCACCAGGGCACCTGCGGCGCCTGCTCCGTCATCATCGACGGCGAGTTGAGGCTCTCCTGCCTGACGCTGGCCGAGACCTGCAACGGTGCAATGATCACCACCACATCGGGCCTTGCCGAAGGCGGCGTGCTGCATCCGCTGCAACGAGCTTTCCTCGACACATTCGCCACGCAATGCGGCTTCTGCACGCCGGGCATGATCATGGCCGCCAAGGTGCTGCTCGACCACACCCCCAATCCCAGCCGCGAGGACGTCGTCGAGGCGCTGTCCGGGAACATCTGCCGTTGCACCGGCTACGAGCCGATCATCCAGGCGGTGCTCGCCGCCGGCCGCGCCAATTCGCAGAACGCGGCCTGAGGGACCAAGGAATGGAACTGCGCAAGAACTACTTCGCCGACGTCCGCAAGGACGGTCTGCATGAGATCGGCCAGCCCCGGCCACGTTCGGATTCGCCCGGCCACGTCACTGGCAAGACCGCCTTTTTCGCCGACCGTAATTTCCCCGGCATGCTGCACCTGAAGATGGTGCGCAGCCCGCACCACCATGCCCGCATCCGCTCGATCGACACCTCGGAGGCGGAGAAGCATCCGGGTGTCGTCAAGGTGCTGGCGGCCAAGGATGTGCCGCACAATGTCTACACCATTCTGATCCTGATCCAGATCGGGCCGGAGGACGAGACGGTGCTGGCCGACGGCAAGGTGCGCTGGAGGGGCGAGGCCGTCGTGGCGGTGCTGGCCGAAACCGAGCGCGCCGCCCAGGAAGCCGCCGCCAAGGTCAAGGTCGACTATGAGGTGCTGCCGGCCGTCTTCGACATGGAGGAGGCGCTGAGGCCCGGCGCGCCCATCGTCAACGAATATCACGGCCAGAACTATTACCTCTATGACAGCGGCGCGTGCCGCAAGGTGCGCTTCGGCGATGTCGAGGCGGGCTTTGCTCAGGCCGATCACGTGCTGGAACAGAGCTATCAGTCCTCGCCCATCGAACATGCGCCGACCGAGACCACCGGCTGCGTGGTGGCGCCCGAAGGCAATGACCGCTTCACCTGCTACACCAACACGCAGGCGATGTTCTTCACCCTCGACAACACATCGATCATCCTGCAGATGCCGGGCAGCAAGCTGCATTTCGTCGGCGGCACGGTCGGCGGCGGTTTCGGCGGCAAGGTCGATGTCATCGTCGAGCCGATCGCCATCCTCGGCGCAAAATTAACCGGGCGACCAGTCTGTTTTGTCTACAGTCGCGAGGAGGAGATGCAGATCTCCTCGCCCCGCGCGGCCGAAAAAGTCGTCATCAAGGACGGCATCATGAAGGACGGCCGCATCGTTGCCCGGAAAGTCACCGGCTACACCGATGCCGGCGCCTACTCGCGCCATTCGCCCTATGGCGCGCAGAAGGGCGCCGGGCATTATCCCGGCCCCTACACCATCCCCAATGTCTGGATCGATACCTACTGCGTCTACACCAACCGCACGCCGTCGTCGGCCATGCGCGGCTTCGGCGTCACCATCGGCGACTTCGCGCTGGAGGTACAGATGGACAAGCTGGCGCGGCTGATCGGCATGGACCCGCTCGAATTCCGTTTCATCAACGCCTATCGCGACGGCGACATGAAGGCGCATCGCCAGCCGACGGAGGGTGCGGCACTCATCGAATGCATGCAGGAAGCCTCGCGCGCCGCAAACTGGCCGGTGGCTGAGAAATACATGGCGATGTCCTCCTACAAGAACGGAGCTTGAGATGGCGATCAGGCGCGGACGCGGCGTCGCCGCGATCAACTATCCCACCGGCATGAACCTCGGCGGCGACCCGACACAGGCGTTGGTGCATTCGACACCGACCGGCAATTTCATGGTCACGCTGTCGTCGGTCGATCTCGGCCAGGGCATGAAGCAGATCATGGCGCAGATCTGCGCCGAAACGATCGGCGTGCCGACCGACCGTGTCGTCGTCGACACCGCCGACACCGACACCGGCCCGCACTGCATGGGCACCTTCGCCTCGCGCGGCACCCACCGCGCCGGCAATGCCGTGATCCAGGCCGCCAAGGAAGCGCGCCAGGTGATGCTGGAAGTGGCGGCCGAGGAACTGGAGGTGAATGCCTCGGATCTCGAAACGGACGGCCAAGGCAACATACTGGTCAAGGGCGCGCCGCAGAAGTCGATTTCGATCTTCGATGTCGCACTGTCGGCGCATTTCAAGCGCGGCCGTTCGATCTCCGGCCGCGGCATGTTTTTGATTCCACGCTCCTATCCGGAGAAAGAGACCGGCGCGATGAAGCCCTCGACCTGCTACGCGCATGCCTGCACGGTGGCCGAGGTGGAGGTCGACGACGAGACCGGCGAAGTGACGGTGCTCACCCTGAAGAACGTCTTCGAGATCGGCCGCGCGCTGAACCCGAAAATGGTCGAGCAGCAGCTGGTCGGCGGCTCCTGGATGGGCATCAGCCACGCGCTCTACGAAACGACCGAGCCCTATTATCCCAACCGCGACCATGGCGGCACCGACTTCAACCAATATCTGATGCCTGGCCCCGGCGACCTCGCCGAGACCGAAATCATCGTGCTGGAGCGTCCCTCGGCCGACGGACCGTATGGCGCCAAGGGGCCGGGCGAGATGTGCGCCAACCCGCAAATACCAGCGGTCGCCAATGCCGTCTTCGACGCCGTCGGCGTGCGCATCGACACGCTGCCGATCACGCCCGAGCGCATTCTGCGTGCGCTGAAGGCGCAAGCGAACTGAGTGCCAGAAATGCCCGAGGTGAACACCGAGACTGTCGCGACCTCGCCGGAGGCGGTGGCGCTGCATCTCGCCGCCTCGCGCTATCTGGCCGACGACAGCCTCGCCACCGCCATCTTTCTTGCCATCCGGCTCGGCAAGCCGCTGCTGCTCGAAGGCGCGCCAGGCGTCGGCAAGACGGAAGCGGCCAAGGCGATCGCCGAGTTGCTCGGCCGCGATCTGGTGCGGCTGCAGTGCTACGAAGGCATCGACGCCGCGCATGCGCTCTACGAGTGGAACTATCAGCGCCAACTGCTCGCCATCCGCCATGCCGGCGAGCACGAGATCGACATCTATGACGACCGCTTTCTCATCGCCCGGCCGCTGCTGCAGGTATTGAAGGCGCCGCAGCAGCGCGTGTTGCTGGTCGACGAGATCGACCGCTCGGACCATGAATTCGAAGCGCTGCTGCTGGAGTTCCTCTCCGACTTCCAGATCAGCATTCCCGAGCGCGGCACCATCCGCGCCGAGGCACAGCCGATCGTCATCCTGACCTCCAACCGCACCCGCGAACTTGCCGAGGCGCTGCGCCGCCGCTGCGTCTATCACTGGATCGGCTACCCCGACGCCGAACGCGAGGCAGCCATCATCATGTTGCGCGCCGGCGATGTAGCTGAAGGCACCGCACGCGCGGTGGCGGCGGCCGTGCAGACCATCCGCGCCCGCCCGCTGGCCAAGCCTCCTGGCATCGCCGAGGCGGTCGAATGGGCAAACGCGGCGACCATTCTTGAAAAAGGCGGCAGCCCGTGGCCGGAAGCCTTCCGCCGCGCCATCGGCGTGCTGATCAAGGACGAGGAAGACCTCTCCTACATCGCGCCGGAGCTTGGCCGCATCGTCGAGGAGGCGCTGGCGTGAGCCGCGACCTTGACAATCCCTTCTCCCCGTTCACGGGGAGAAGGTGCCCCGAAGGGGCGGATGAGGGGCAGCGCGAACGGCGGCGGAAAAGCTTGCCCCGTTCCGCCGCACCCTTCCTCGGCTTCGGCCGGCTGCTGCGCCGCTACGGTTTCGCCATCGCCCCCGAACAAGTCTCCAGCTTCATGCAGGCGGTAACCTTGCTTGGCCCCCGCTCGATGGCCGATATCCGTGAAGCAGCCCTTGCCACACTGGCACCGCCGCCCGACCGACGCGACGAATTCGAGGTGCATTTCCAGAGCCATTTTTTCGGCAACACGTCAGCCGTGGTCGAAGGCGACGCCGACGAAGAGACCCGTATCAAGGATGATGGCGGCGCCGACGACGAGCGTATCGAGGCCGAGCAGCGGCAGGAAGGCGGTGAGCTATCTTCGGCGCTGGAGCAGTTGAGCCGCCGCGACTTCCAGCGCGACAACGACAGACTGACCGTCTTTCGCCGCCAACTGTCGAGCGCCCTGCCCGCGCGCCGCTCCTTCCGCACGGTGCGCACCCATTCGCGTGGCAAGCTCGACCTGCGCCGCTCGCTCAGGGAAATCGTCAGCGCCGATGGCGACGTCCCCTCGCCCTTGTTGCGCCGCCGCCAGACCGTGCCGCGCAAGCTGCTGATCCTCATCGACGTTTCAGGCTCGATGAAGCTGCACACGGCTGACTACCTCAAGCTCGCGCATGCCGCCGTGCAGGGCGCGGACCGCGCCGAGATCTTCACCTTCGGCACGCGGCTGACCCGCATCACCACGGCGTTGCGCATCCGCGACCGCGAGCAGGCGCTGGCGCGCGCGGCCGCCCAGGTCGACGACTGGGACGGCGGAACCCGCATGGGTCCGACGCTGCTCGCCTTCCTTTCAGTGCCGCGTTTCTCCGCCTTCGCGCGCGGGGCAGCGATCGTTATCCTCTCGGACGCGCTGGAGCGCGGCGACCATGCCGAACTGGAGACCGCGATGCGCCGGCTAAGCGCCCGCGCCTTTCGGCTGTCATTGGCAACACCTTTGGCCGGCGACCCGCGTTTCCAGCCGGCAACGGCGGCACTCCGCGCCATCCTGCCAGTGCTCGACGATCTGGTCGATGGTTCGTCGGTGAACAGCCTCACCGATTTCATCCTGTCGCTCGCCCGCCCTGCCCCGGCGGCTGCGACAATCTGGAAAAGGGTATCCTGATGCAGAAAGCCATCGACGCGCATTTCCACATCTGGCGCCAGCAGGACCAGCCCTGGCTGGTCGGGCCGATGGTCCCGCGCATCTTTGGCCCCTACGAGCCAATCCGCCGCGACTATCCGATCACGGAATTCCTCGAAGACCAGAAAGGCGCCGGCGTCGAGAAGGCGGTCTACGTCCAGACCAACTGGGCCAAGGAGGATTTCGAGAAGGAAGTCGGCTTCCTGCAGAAAACGGCCGACGAGACCGGCTGGCCGCACGCCATCGTCGGCTACACCGACATGACGGTGGACGATGTCAGGCCCCAGATCGACCGCTTGAAAAAATATCCGCTGCTGCGCGGTGTGCGCATGCAACTGCATTGGCACGAGACGCCGGCCTTCCGCTTCGCCGCCTCAGCCGATCAGGTGATCGACCCGAAGGTGCGGGCCAATGTGGCGCGGCTGAAGGATTATGGCCTGTCCTTCGATTTGCAGCTCTTTCCTGCCCAGATGAAGGACGGGCTGACGCTGGTCGGCGAGAACCCCGAAACCAATTTCATTCTCACCCATGCCGGCATGCTGACCGGCACGGACGCGGAAACCACGGAAGCCTGGAAAGCTGGCCTGCGCACGCTGTCGGCGGCGCCGAACTTCTACGCCAAGCTGTCCGGCCTCGGCACTTTCATCCACCGCAACGACCCGGCGCTGATCGCCTATATCGTCGACAACGCGATCGAAATATTGGGCGCGGACCATCTGATGTTCGGCTCAAACTTCCCGATCGAGAAGTTGTGGACCAGCCACGCCGAACTGATCACGGCGCACCGGGATGCGGTGGCGAAGCACGGTCCAGCTGCCGAGGCGGATATCTTCTGGAATACGGCGGAGAAGATCTATCGACCAGCTTGACCGCCCGGCGTCGCCGCGCCATTGGCGCGCCGAGGCTCTGGCAGGCCTTATTGCGTCGGCAGCATGCCTTCGACGTCGCTTGCCGCATCAGTGAGCGCTTCCTTCGGGGTCGCCGACTGGTCGACGATCCGCGACAGGTTGTCGACGATGGTCTGCGTCACCTTCACACCGTTGGTGCCCGGGAAGGCATACCACGGAACCATCAGCGGCATCTGGCTGAGTCCGGCCCGGAACAGCGGGTTCTTCTTGTAGAAATCGCCGAGATATTCCGGCGATTTCGCCGCGAGTTCATTGTTGGGGACATAGCCCGTGCCGGGCACGACGACCGACGCGCCATAAGGGCCGGCGGCGAATTTCGCGAATTTCCAGGCAGCGTCCTGCTTGGCGGCATCCTTGGTCAGGATGACCACGGCGTTGCCGCCGGTCGGCAGATGGCCGTTGGCCGGATCGATCAGCGGGATCTTGGCCGTGCGCAGCGTGAACTTGTCGCCGACATTCTTGATGGTGTTGACCAGCCCGCCGGTGGACTGGAATTCGAAGCCGACCTTGCCGGCCGCGAAAGCCTGCTCGCCAGCCGGCTTGGTGAAGACCGGCATGCCGCCCTCCTTCACCATCCGCTGCAGGATTTCCACCGCCTTCTCGCCTTCCGGCCCGTTGAAGGCGACCTTGCTTTCGTCCTCGTTCAGCATCTTGCCGCCGGCGCCGAACAGCAGCGCCGAGAACATCCAGTCGTCGCCTTGCCAGCGGAAGTCGATGCCGTCGACGCCATTGCCGAGCGCCTTGATCTTGCCGCCGAGCGCGATCACCTCGTCCCAGGTCTTGGGCGGATTGTCCGGATCGCCGCCGGCGGCTTTCATGAGGTCGGCATTGTAATACATGATCGGGTTCGAGGTGGCGAAGGCGAGGCCGACCTGCTTACCGTTGACCTGCGCCAGCTTCAGGATCGCGTCGGAAAAGCCGAGTTCCGCCATGTTGCCTTCCTTCTTGACCAACGGGCCAAGATCGACGGCAACGTCGCGTTCGTTGAGCATGCGGAGGCGATTGAGGCCGATGAAGGTGATGTCGGGCATCTCGTCGGTGCCGGCCTGGCGAAGGATGGTCTGAATACCTTCCTCATAGGTGGCGGACGGGCTGGCGAACTGGATCTTGATGTCGGGATTTTCTTCCATGAACTTCTTCGAGATCGTGTCCATCACGTTCTTGAAGAAGCCGGGCATCGGATAATGAACCGTCAGCGTCGTGTCGGCATAGGCCGGAAGGGCGAACGCCAGCGAGACCGCCGCCGCTGCGAGAATCCTGGGAAGTTGCTTCATATGCTGGTGCTCCTGGTTCGACCCGGTCAGCCTTTGAGACCGGTCATGGTGATGCCTTCGACGAAGCGCTTCTGTGCGAACAGGAAGGCGACGACGAGTGGAAGGGTGATGATCAGAGTGGCGGCCATCAGCGCGCCGTAGTCGTCGCCTGCCTCGGCGGCACGGAAATACATCAGGCCGAGCGGTGGCGTGGCGTAGGCCTGCTTGCTGACGGCGATCAGCGGCCAGTAGAGATCGTTCCAGTGCGCGACAACCGAGAAGATCGCGAAGGCGGTGACTGCCGGCCACGCGTTGGGAACGATGACGCGCGCCACGATCCCAAGCTCGGACATGCCGTCGAGCCGCGCCGCGTGGATGAGGTCGTCGGGCATGGCGCGGAAGAACTGCAGGAACATGAAGATCGCGAACACCGAGATGGTGAACGGCGCGACCAGCGCGGTGTAGCTGTTGAGCAGCGACATCCTGTCGAAGGCGACATAGAGTGGCAGCGCCGTGGCATGGATCGGCACCAGCAGGCCGAGCATGACGAGCACCATCATCAGCCGGGCGGCGCGGAACTTCAGCTTGGCCATGGCGTAGGCGCAAGGAATGGCGACCAGCACCTGGAAGAAGAAGATGAGGGCGCACACAAGGACGCCGTTCCACAGCAACGTTGCCATCGGCACCTTGCTCAGCGCCTTGGCGAAATTCTCGGCGAAATAGAAATGCTCGGGGATGAGCGACAGCGACGAGGTGAAGATGTCGCTCTGCGTCTTGCCCGCCGTCGAGATCATGAAAATGTAGGGCGCGAGGATCATCAGCGCGCCGAGCGAAAGCAGGGCGAAGCGGATGATGCGGCCGGCCGGAATGCTGGTCATGTGTAATGCACCCGCCTGTCGAGCACGCGGTATTGGAGAAGCATCAGCACGACGAGGATAGCCAGGAAGACCACCGTCATCGCCGAGGCATAGCCGACGCGCAGATAGACGAAGCCTTCCTGGTAGATGGTGAACAGCAGCACTTCGGAGGCCTTGTTAGGCCCGCCGTCGGTCAGCATCTTCACAGTCTCGAAGACCTTCACCGCATTGGTGATGCTGATGGTGACGACGAACAGCGTCGTCGGCCCGAGCATCGGCCAGGTGACCAGGAAGAACCGGTCGAGCGCCGATTTCGCGCCGTCGACGTGAGCGGCGGCATAGAGCTCGCGCGGGATTGCCGTCAGGCCCGCCAGGAACAGCACCATGTTGAAACCGACCGACTGCCAGACGCCGATGATCGACAGGCTGAAGAGAACGGTATTCGAGGCGCCGAGCCAGTTCGGGCCGGGAATGCCGGCGAGCGCAAGCAGCGCGTTGAGCGGTCCGATCGTCGGATGGAAAAGATATTGCCAGACAGTCGCCATGGCGACGATCAACGACGCGACCGGCAAGAAGTAGACGGTGCGGAAGAAGCCGCGCGCGCGCGGTTCGCCTTCGATCAGCAAGGCAACGCCGAGGCCGAGCACGATCGAGACCGGCGCAACGATCGCCGTATAGACCGATGTGTTCCACAGCGATCTGCGGAAGGTGCGGTCGGTCAGGAGATGCGCGTAGTTCTCGAAGCCGACCAGGCGGAATTTACCATAGCCGAGCTCGAAGTCTGTGAAGCCGAGGAAGATGACGGCAACCACCGGCAGCAGCACGAACAGCAGCAACAGCACGATCGCCGGAGCCGCCAGCAGCCAGGCGGTGCGGTCCTCGCTGCGTCGGTGAAGTGCCGCGGCGCTCGGGACATTGCCCGCCAGCGCGATGCTAGACATAGGCCGGCTCCTGGCGTGCGGGCGCCGCACTCGCCGTGCGCAGCCGCTTTCCCTCCGGCCCGAAGACCATGGCCTGTTCGGGTGACAGAAGGACACCCACCGGCATTCCCGCAATCAGGTCCCTCGCCTCGTGCGGCACCAGCTTGGCGATGACCTTGTCGCCGGTCGCGTCGAGCCGGCAATAGGCAACGACCTCCGACCCGAGGAATTCCAGACGCTCGATCCGTCCGGCAGGGCCGCTTCGCCCGCTGGGAGACAGTTTGACGAATTCGGGCCGGATACCGAGGCTGACCGGGCCGTTCGCCACTTTCTCCAGCAAGGCCAGCCGGATGCCCTCGAAACTGATTCGACCGTTTTCGGCGAGCGCCGGTATGATGTTGATCCTCGGCTGGCCGACGAAACGGGCGACCTCGATATGGGCGGGATCGTTGTAGATCGCCTCGGGCGCGGCGAGTTGCAGCAGATTGCCGCCGATCATCACCGCGACGCGGTCGGCCATCGAAAGCGCTTCGGCCTGGTCATGCGTCACATAGAGCGTCGGAACGCCGGCGCGGCGGTGCAGTTCGACGATCTCGCCGCGGGCATGGACGCGCAGATTGGCATCGAGGTTGGAGAGCGGTTCGTCCATCAGGAAGATGCTGGGATGGCGCACCATGGCGCGCGCCAGGGCCACGCGCTGCCGCTGCCCGCCCGACATCTGACCAGGCTTGCGGTCGAGCAGATGGTCGATCTTGAGCACGGTCGCCATTTCGCGGACATCCCGCGAAATTCCGGCGCGGATCTCTTTCTGACCCGGCAGGGCCGAGCCGACCAGCGGCAGACGCTGCGTCCGGCTCAGCCGCTTCATGGCCAGCGGAACCGCGATGTTCTGGCCGGCGGTCAGATGCGGATAGAGCGCGTAGGACTGGAACACCATGGCGATGTTGCGATCGGCCGCGGCGACCGCCGACATGTCCTTGCCAGCGACGAAAATCTCGCCGCTGTCGGCATGATCAAGCCCGGCGAGGATGCGCAGCAAGGTGCTTTTGCCGCAGCCCGAGGGACCGACCAAAGCAATGAACTCGCCTGCATCCACATCGAGGCTGACGCCGTTCAGGACTGCATTGCCGCCAAAGGACTTGTTCAGATCGCGAAGCGAGAGCGCGCTCATGACGCGACCTTCCTGCGAACCTTGTGCGCCTCGTGCGGATAAACCTCCTCGACCACGTCGTCGAGGACATGGACGCTCATGCCGGGGATCGCGACGATCTCGCTGATGACTGTGTCGCCGAATTCATGCACGATCGCGCCGAGCAGCCGCTCGCCCGGCATGTCGCGCTCCATGTCGCCGACGACGAAGGCCGCCGACGGACCCCATACCAGAGCGGTGTTTTCGTATTTGCCTTGCCATGCCCGGTGCAGGTGGCCGCTCGCAAACAGCGCCACATCATGGGCAGCGATCAAATCGTAGAGACGCTGCCGCTGTGCCGGGCGGATACTCCAGTAACCGGTATCGCCCTCCCCAGGTTCATCGATGAACAGCGGCTTGTGCGCGAACAGCGCGGCGCGCCGGCCGCCACGGCTTTCCAGCTCGGCACGCAGCCATTCGAACTGGGCCTCTTCCTCAGCATCATTGAACCCCATCAGCAGGCTGTCGAGACCGATAAATCGCCAGTTTCCGGCGTCCTCCGTCCAATAATCAGGGCCAACCAACCGGCGCCAGCGCTCGAGCCGCCCCGCATTGACTGGCTGCAGCGAGCCGGGCAGATGGCCGACATCGTGATTGCCGGGCACCAGCAGCATCGGGACCGAGATTTCCCGCATCAGCTCCATGCAGAAGCTAATATCGGCGTCCTTGTCGGCGCCGTCGACACTGAGGTCGCCGGTGTGGATGACGAGGTCGGCGCCGCTTTGCGCGATCCAGGCGGCGAGCGGCTCCCAATTGCCGTTGAAATGCGGCTTGGTCGGACTGAAATGGGTATCGGTGATCTGGACGATTTTCATGCCGGCTCCACTGCGAGAGCCGGCTGCCGGAGAACCACCGGCGCGACTTCGCGTGGGGTCTCCTTAGTGCCGTTACATGTCACTTCCTTAACAGGCTGGGGACAAATTTTCCTCCCACGCCGATTGGCCGGCTGGCTCCTAGACCTAGGGCGTAGTGACGATTTAACTACCTGAGCCAGATAGCGATAGCGGCAAGTTTGACAAAGCCCATGAAGTTGGCG